>CAZGDT010000028.1:0-11259 GCA_964524245.1 uncultured Eubacterium sp.
TTAATCCAATCGTTATTCATTATTCTGAAAGAATACCGTTCTTTGTAAGCGTATCTAAAAATTTCTGAATGTCTTCTTTGGCGACCGCTTCTTCTACCTCGTATTCTGCCACTACTGCCTCAACAAGCTCTTCCATGGTAACTTCTTTCTGAAGCAGATTCCATAATGTTACACCGACCTCATTGACTGTGATCAAACCGTTAAATTCTAAAATCGTGGATCCTGTAGGAATGATGACATAATCTCCTACAATTTCCCTAAGTATAAATTCTTTTTCAATACGCATAATGTATACCTTCATTCATAGCAAATTATAGATAGTGTGATTATAGCCTATAAATAGGGGAGATTCAATGATTTTATTTTGCAAGCAAAGAAGAATGGGGCTTATTTTTAACCCTTTTCCATAAAAAACAAATCCTCTTCAAAAACAAGCAACACCATCATTTCAAATCCATTGTTCCATACAGCATTACCTCGCCATATTCAAGAACCGATATTTTGCACTCATAACCTCATCTATATTTTCCACAAACTTTTCTAATTTCCTGACAATCTCGTCTTGTTTTCCAGTCGAATTTCCTGCATAAAAAGCAATTTTTTCAGGCAGAAATTCTTTAATCTGAGGCTGCAAAAAATTATCGTCAAAAAAATATTCTACGTTCTTTCCCAATGCATTCGCAATTTTCTCCATATCTATCGCATTAATCTCTTGCTTTCCTGCTAAAATACGCAATAATTTCTTTGCATCAATTCCAGTCTTCAGACTAACATACGTTTGTTTTATTTTCATTTGAGACAAATAAATATTTACATTTTCAATAAATTTTAGTGCCATGTCATATCATTCTCCTTCTATACTCCATACAATACAATTGTAAGCAACATAATTTTTCTGATATTAAAATTTCAATTTTAGAACTTGTATTTACATATCATATTTACAAATATAATAAAGATATTCTTTCAAATTTTCTAATTCCAAATCCTTTCGTTCTAAATCTAAAGGATGAATACATATTTGTAAATTCTCAGTTACTTTTCTTTTATGAGTTGACGCAACAAATGAAAATATAATTTCTCGAATCACTTTGCTTCTTGAGGCATCTTTGATTCCAGCTCGTCCTGTTCCCAATAAAGGAATTGCTAAATTTTCCACATGACCTTTGCTTTCCAAATAATTCCAAAGCCCCTCTAATGCAATGTGAATATTTTCAAATTTAGCATCCACTGTTTTTCCAAATTCATTAATATCAGCAATTGCCACAAAGTAATAATGTTTTTTATTGTATGTAACTTTGCTAACAGTTCCAATCGGATATTTTTTGTTTTTACTATTGATTCTATCAATTATTTCGTAGGAATAACCCTTCAATCCATTTTCAATTAAATTATCTAATGCCCCTAAATTATTATCAAAATATTTTTTTTGAAACTGACCTTGAACACTACCAATACTTATAAACTCATCTTCCATCTTAGTATCAAATGTTGTATTTGTCGGAATGATTATTGCTGATTTTTCATTTAATATGTCATTTACCTTTAACCCTATTTTTACATCTGAATTTTTCAAAAAACAATCATAGCTTAATTTAACTCTATTTTTCAAAGCAGAAACTAACATACATGTCAGTAATATTAAGACAACATACTCGTGCATCCATATATAAATAATATTCGAATCAAACATCCACTGAATACATTCTCCAATCATTAGTATTGTACCTAATAGCATAAAAACTGTATCCACAATCTTACAATATTTCTTAATTGTAAATTTCAATATAAACTTTATCTTATAATAACTTTGAAACAACATATCCTTCTTTCCCTTCTGAAAAAGATACTTTTGTGATATTCTCTTCTTTACCTACAGTTCCTTTTTCAAAGTATCATATATATGCACATTATTCAATGTCTCATATTGAATAAGTTTCATTTTCGTCATAATGCACAATTTTACTATTCATTTTTCTATTTCATTTTTTGCATATTCTTCTTTATTTTTTTATCTTTTTTGGATATTATTCTATTATAAACATTTCGTACAATAGAAAGGCAAAAACATGAATAGTTATAAAATATCTGCTGAAAAATACTGCGAAAGAATAATTGAAAGAATAAATTCTATAATGGATCAAAAAAAGATTAAACAATTAGATTTAGCTGCTCGCAGCAATATTGGACAATCTTCACTTTCAAAAATTTTAAAAGGTGAAATGCGCCTTACATTACAACATGTTTTTAAAATTTGTAATGCTTTAGACATTGAACCGGAAGATTTATTATCATTAAATCAGAATTTGGTTTTAGATTCATCTATAGTCAACGACACTTCTTCATATTATGAAGTTGGAATGATAAACGAACAATATTTAAATGAACAGGTATTTATTAGAGATAAAAATCACCCTGCTTTTAATGGCTATAAAGACAACACATTTCACATTTATCTTTTTTCCACTATTTCTTCAGAATCTTTTTTATTAGATGGTGAACTTACTTTTGATACGCAAGATTCTTCTTTTTGTAAAGCTCATATGCAATTAAATACTGGAAGAAAAGATTGTGACGGAAATCCTATCAAAAAATATTATTCTGGAGAATTAATTATCTCTTTAACTATGGGAGCATGTTACTGCCTTCTTACCAATACAGATATTGGTGAAATTTGTTTTCTAAATTTTAAACACATGTATTTATTTAATCGTAATTTGGAATGTAGAGTTGGAACCATTTCATCAAGTTCCAGTGGCGGAAATCGTTTACCCGTAATTCAAAGAATATTAATTTCAAAGAAACCTCTTCAAGTAAACGATGAAAATAATTTAGATTTAGAATTTATACAAGGACAGCTTAGACTTAATAATTCTAAAATATTAATATCTGAGCGTGATCTAGATTTTTTACAAAAAAAATATGCTAATATTAGTGGCTTGTCAGATTTTTTTGAACAATTTAAAAGACTAACACAGCCAGAACAATATTATTTATTAGATGAAGCAAATATGAAAAATATTCCCATTACTTCTGATATTAAAACTGAAGGTCTGGGATTATTAAGAAATATGTCATCTGCTTTAAGATACAATAAAATCAGCAATAAAACGGATGAATTTGCATTTGAATATATCTGCAATAAAACTAAAGAGTTTTAATTTCACAAATAATTTTTACAAAAATATGGGAAGATACTAAATGAAAATGAAAATATTTGTAAGCTGGTCTGGAACATTAAGTCGTGAAATCGCTGAAATTTTAAAAAAATGGATTCCATGCATATTACAACATGTTGATATGTTTTTTTCACCAGAAGATATAGAAAAGGGAGCTGACTGGAATAAAAAACTATCAACTGAACTATGCAAATGCAACTATGGCATCATTTGCTTAACAACAGAAAATATAAATGCTCCATGGATCAACTTTGAGGCGGGAGCAATTGCAAAATCTCCTGATTCAAAAATTTCAGTATTAATGATAAATCTCAAACCTGCTGATATTACAGGACCTTTACATAACTATCAAGCTACAGCATTTGAAAAAAAAGAGTTTTTTCGTTTGATATCATCAATTAATACTACTTCTGACTCTCCTTTACAACCAAACGTATTAAAAAACACATTTGATTCAATCTGGCCTCGATTAAACAGAGAAGCACAATCTGCAATCCAGAATAATTCCAAAAACGCCCTGGACAATAACAAATATCTGGATTAGTTAACATAAAAAATTACTGCAATTTTATAGAAAAAATATAATTTTTACTCTTGAAATAATATTCATTGTTTAATCATATGTAAAAAATTTTGCACAACACCATTCATAGCAGATAATAATTAACAGCAAACCGCATTCAACACACTAGTTATCCGCAGTTTGCTCCATTGTAACTTGCTATCATCTAAGCTCCCACATACCGATAATAACTAATAATCTCCTGTTCCAGCTTCACATTATACTCTTCCATATATCTTACGATCTGAACATATGGTTCTTCCGATGCCAGCAGCTGCATTCTTTTTCGATCATTATCCGTCAGTTCTTTATGGCATTTCCTGAATCGATCATCTTCCAATTCCTCAATCCCCATACAATGTAATCCAAACTTTTTTCCGGTCGCATTACAAAGGTGCCTGTGGATCAAAAAACCGCCAACATCGATATCTCCAAAATGACAGCAGGTGATTTCCGGATTATCCCGAATCACTTTTTGCAAAAACAGTACCTGATATCGTGTCGCATAACCGCCCAGATAAATCGCAGCTATATTGCTGTCATCCACCCTTTGGTAAGAGGTTTTATTTTCTACTGTCATTATTTTTTCGGCATCAGCAGTAATTCTCTTCAAACTTTCTATATCTTTGGAATTGACAGCAATCCCGCCTTTCAATTTCCCTGTTTCAATGGCACAATCTTCCCATTCCAGTTTCCAATTTCCTTTGATAAATATTTCCTGTTCCGTCGGCGAAATACGATACCGTGCTAATATCATATCATTTCTTTCATTTTCTTGTACTGGCACTGAAAGAGCCTCTCTAAGAAGATTACATACTTCATTATAATTATGTTCTTCAAACCATTTCGAATCACCATAGACCAACATGGATGCTTCTCTTACATACAAATCTGTCGTATTTTCTTCTAAAAAAGAAATCATCTTCAGATTTGCTTCCAAATTCGCCAGATCCAGTTCACTTCTTGGATCCTGCAGCAGCAAAAAAGTCTGATCTTGATAATATTTCATGACTTTTCCATCACAAAAATATTTTTGCAGCAATTCTTTTGCCTTTTTTACAAGAACATTTTGCGGAGTAATACCATACTCCGCCTTGAGCCACTCATAGATCACATCTATTTGTTCTTCGCACAGATAGATCTTCTCAATATCTGTACTAAACTTTAAATGATCCACCGTAATCATTTGCATCTTCAAAAGTATATCTGCTGCCTCATTAAACCTCTGCTTGATCAGCATATCTGCATTGTTTTCAGTATAATTTTTATAGATTTCTGTCGGTTTTAAAATAACTCTTCTGTTTGTGTTTGTATTTTTTGCAAGTCTTGTATGATATTTTTTGAGCAATTTTTCTATTATGATTTTTGTATAATCTTTACTGCTCATGGAATTTGACCTTTCCTATCTGCATATTGTCGTTCGTGATCTTCAAAACCGGTATGATCACACCGCATTCACTGCCGATGGATTCTAATTTATTTGGCGGAGCACAAAATATTACCTGAAAGTTCTGATTTTTGAAGAAATCCAGCATCAGCTTAATATTGTGATCGCTCATCTTTTCAAATGGTTCATCAATAAATATCAGTCTGACAGAATTTACTCTGGCATTATACAGCATGGATAATGCGGCAGACAAAATCAGCGTGTATGGAATCTGCGTTCCTGCACCGGAATTATATCCCACCTGTTTTGACAATTTACCGTTTGTTACTTCATCGTTATTGATAATGATTTCGTAACTCATATAATTGCGGTAATCCGCAAAATGTTTGATCTGAGAACTATCATTTTTATCAATGATCTTATTAATAATATCTTTAATTTCTTGTTCTCTTGTTTCTACTTCTTCTCCGTCATATCCCATCAGATCCGTTAAACTCATCTGCCCATCCGACAAATGATTGCTTTCCTGTAAATACTCCGCATAACGCAATATTTTCGCATAATCCGAATTATCATCAAGCATCTTTACATCAAATTGATATTTTGTCGAAAACTGAAGTTTTCGTAATTCTTTATTGATATCCAAAATATCACTTCTTGCATCTTTCGCAGTTTCATAAATATTTAATACAAACTCCCGTTTAAAAATACGCTCGTAATGAACGGTCTGTTCTTTCAATTTCTGCTGAATGCCTTGCAGATCATCAATCCAGATCTTACCTCTACGCTTTTGATAAGCACTTTCATACTGTAACCCCATCGGAAGCCTGTCTACCTCCTGTTTACGATTATTGTATGCCTGTTGTGCACCCATGATATTCGCTTCTAATTCCCTTACTCTGCGGTCATTTCTTGCTTTTGTCTCAGAATTCATCAAGTCACCATCTTTGTTCATTCCAGAAACATAACCGTCGTATTCTTCTATAGCCGTATCTACCGCTGAATGATGAGAAATGCGTTCTTCCTCAATTTTCTTCTCTTCTTCTTTTAATTTTGCATGAAATGTTTGAATATCTTTCTCTTTGGCTTTTGTTTCTAGTTCTAAAGCCATTTTTAAGTTTTTATGTTCATTCAATACATTTTTTGCTTCCTTCAACTGTCCGCTCAATTCTGAAACTCTGTCAGACAATGCCATAAATTCCATATTATTTTTCTGAGCTTTGATCAATTCTTCATATCGTGCTCTTTCATCGTTCAATGCAGCAGTTACTTTCGCTGCTTCATTATGTGCATTTAAATTATAGTCCTTGAAACAGTTTAAGCCCTCTTTCAATAAATCTGCATTTTCCAGTAACTCTTTCTCTTTTGACAGGATTTCTTTCTCTCTTTTTTCTAAGTCACGTAATTGCTTCTCAGCACGTGCTTTATTTAATTCAATGGATTCTCCACCCAGACAATAACTTCGTAACTTTTTTAAATTAATGTAAGTAACTGCCATATTACGGCTGATCTTACCTTCTTTTGACATCGCATTGTCATATTTCGTTATATCTTCTATCGCAACTGCATGGATTTTTCCTAACCAATACTGAAAATACTTCACGGCTGTTTCATTCTTAACATCTAAATACTGAAATACCGAATCTTCCACACACTCTATTTTTCTTTCCATCAAGCGTTTGGTATTTACCAACTCTACATACTGATGTTTCGAACGATCCATCACTTCGTTTGCAACATAAAATGCAGCAGGAGAGACAATAATTGCATATCGATGAATTCCTAAAAAGGCTTCGATTGCATTTCTCCATTCCTCATTGTGCAGAGCCACTACATATTCACACGCCATACGTGCCTCTTCACGAATTCCTCGTTTACGAAATTCACGATTGATCTCCGCAATCAGTTCCGTCTGTTCTTTTGCATAGGAATAATCTGCCCTGTTTTTGTTACAATTTTCTATAATCTTAGCTTGCTCGACACATGCATTTTGAATTTCTGACAATTCCTTTCCCAAAAGTGTTTTCTGCTCTATCTGCATATCTCGGCACTTCTGGATCACTTCTTTCAAAGAATCAATATACCGCTTTTTATCCGCAGCTTCGATTGCTTTTGCTGTAATCTTATGAACCATATCAAAATCTGCAAAGTCCACTTCACATTCTTTTAGCAATACAGTAATCTCTTCTAATTGACCTTGAAATGTTTCCAATTCTTCTTTTTCCTGATTCAAAACATCAAGTTGTTTTTTCCATTTATGAATCAATTCTTCAGATGCAAAAATTGCTTTAGAAACATCCAGTTCACGCAATGCACTTCTTGCTTCAGAATAATATTTATCGAGTTCCTCTGCATACTTCTCCCCTTCATTGATCAGCTTTTCCAATTCTTCACATCTTATATTATTCTTATCTATGATTTCTTCTGCTTCATGACATTTTGTCTGATAATGAACAATACTTTTGTACAAAATTTTAATATCATCAATTTTCAGACGTAATGCTTTTCTGTCATGTTCGTCATAATCCTGTAAGATAGTATCTAAATCCTGTAATTCCTGATTAATCAGTTCCAAGCTATTATTAATTTGTTCAATATTCTTCTTTGCATCTTTCAGTTTTTCAAAATTCACATCATGTTGTTCTAAAACGGACTCTTTAATAAATTCCTGAATCTTAGCCGCTGGATTGTAAGCCATGATATTTCGCAGTTTTCTTTGATACTTTGAAACCTCCTGAAATGGCAGTTTTAATCCAACCATCTGCATAAATAAAGTAATCCCTTCCTGTTTTTTCTTAAGCTGAACACCATAGCGTTTTTGAAAATTGGATGCATTATATGGTTTTAAAACAGAATCTTCTTCGTATACAAATGCGATATCTTTCAATTCTTTTTTATCAATTACATACCAAAAAGTACCACTGATATCACTAATCCCTGTTTCTATGATCACACCTAATACAAATGCTTTTTCATTAATCTGGTCAAAATATTCTAATGCAATATGCGTATAAACTGCCGGAATCTTGTCCGCCGGTCTTGCATAAACGCCTGAGCTTGCATCCACCAGACATCGCGTATAGGAAACAAGATTTCTTTTTCCGACTCCTGTATTGTATCCGCTAGTTGCTTTATTAAATTGTGTATCCCCGGTATATGCATATTTAACTGCATCCAATATCGTAGATTTTCCACATTCATTTTCGCCGGAGATCAAGGTCAGATTTTCTGATACCGGAATAGTTGTATTAGTAAAACCATACCAGTTGATCAGTCGTATATTCCGTAAGACTATCTTATTCATCTATATCCTCACCTTCCTTATGATCCTCAAAACTTTCTTCCTGTACATCGTCTTGCACATACTCGGCCATCACCTGTTTTAACTGACCAATATCCATACAAAATTGAAGGGAAGGATATAATCGGACAGTTCCGTCTTCTGTAGCAACATCATCACCAAAATCAATCAAACTAAATCTTTTAAAAATCCGGTACGCATTTTTGAAATCAGCTGGTGTTAATGAAATCTGATAAATCTTACATTTATCAATAATATCCCCCACCGTCACATGTACCGGTTCCTCATAACCCATCCGTTCCAAAAACAAGAGCCATAATACCATCAAAAGCCTTATCTGCTTCTGATCAAATCGGAACAAATTACTTCTCTTAAGACCAACTGTTTCTATATCCTCATCATTTTGCTGAAGCATCGCAACTTTCATACGCTCCTCAACCACGACTTTATAACCAATAGCTGCTAAATAGGTATTCACATCATACTGATTTGACTCTGAGGAAATGAAATCATATAATTTTTCATCCTTATCTGCTACAATAAACGTCACATCTAATAGTTTTCGTATACATCTCTTAAATAAATATGCATCTTCGTCATTCATTCTGTTCATAAAACTAAAATCGTTCATTTTCGCTACCCTTCTATCTCTTAGAGACTTTTACATTACTAATATCTGCAATCTCTGTTCGCACCACTTCATCCGCTACTTGAACTTCAAACGGAAATTCATCATTTTTCGCATAAAGCATCGCAGCCGCATACATAAGTGCTTCTTCTCTGCTTGTTACATTTTTTTCTTTTATACTGATTGTTTTTTCACTTCCCATTTGTGTATCCAGAAAATTTCCTACACGTTCAACAGAATAACGATTTGGTGCACTCTGAAACAAAACTTCCGTTTTTCTGCTCTTCTCTTCCTCAGATAATTCTGCCACAGATAACCCAATATTTTCTCCTGTATTTTTGGTTCTTTTCATTTTTTCAAACGACTTATACCCAACATATCTTTGATTCATAATTCTGGTACAATCGGTCACCTTGTCCATCGCAAGATTCTGTTCTTTTTCAGACATTTTAGAAACTGCATTTAAAAAATCATTGATCGCTGTTTCCAAACGAATTCCATTACTTGCCATCAGCATGATTCTTGTATTTGCCAAATTATAGTAATTGTTGATCCGTTTATCAATTAATTCCATATTTTCTTCATATTCAACACTCAGAAAATACTGCAATTCTGCAAAATAACGCTCTATACGTTCCTCAGCATCTTCCAATGACAATTGCAATTTTTCTGCACATTCTTCCTTCATTTTTTCATGCATAATTCCCTGTCTGAGTTCTCTCAGTTTATTTTTCAAAAAAGACAGCTGTGTTGGTATTAATCCGTTATTTTTAACAAAAAAATATTCACTAAAAAAACGATCCAGCATTTCATCCTTCATAATAAATTGTCCAAAACTATTAATGTCCTGAAACACGATGACTGCCTTCATAATACCTGCTATACTGTCTTTTAAATCCGTTAATTCATTTTTCAGTTCAGTCTCATTATCGATCAGAGGAACCAGAATATTCGTATAAGGTCTTTCTTTTCGTACCGATTCTTCATCGAATGCAGATTTCATAATTTCATACATCGCAAAAATACGATTTGACATGGTTCCTTCCCCTGTCTTCTCTGTCATTTTCCTCAAAAAATCCATCATTCTTCTACAATCTGTCGAAATATTAACGACATATTCTCCGTTACGCCCAATTTCCCTTGGAAGCAGCCAGCCACATTCACGGAAAAGATTAATGATCGAAGAAGCCTGTAATTCAACACTGCTATCTTCTGTCGCTACTTCCACTGCTATCTCTCTATTTTTTATGTAAAGTGTAATAGTGTCTTTGGCATCAGATTCATAAAGTACCGGTAACTCTTTTGTCTTATCTATTAACAACTGAATGCAGTCATAATAGATTCGTCGATATTTTAATGTAAATGGCTTAAAAAATGAATCATTTCCAATATAATCAAAAAAATTCAAGCTGCTACCTCCAATCAGGTTCAAACTCTGTACTTATAACAACTTCTTGTATTCATATCCAATTTTTGTAAGAAACAGAAAATTTTCCATAAAAATTTAACTTAATTTTAGCATAGATACACTATTTTCTCCACTATTTTTACTTGTTTCCTAAGTTAGATTTTCGAATTCCATATTGTTTCCAATTCCTACTTCTGCTATAACTATTTTATGGTGCTACAATCCTTCTCCATAAACGCATCATAGCAAGTACCTTGCGTTTCTTTTTTAAGGATAACGAGGGTACCCAACAAAAAACCTGTCCTTAAAAAGGACAGGTCATTTTCTGTGTTATTCAAGGAGATCTGTGACTTCGCATTTCAGAGCTTTGGCAAGCCGAATCACGATGTCAAATTGTGCTTTGTTCAAATCCTTGCTTTTTCTCTCATAAGCACGAATGGTATTCAGGGAAACACCGGATTCATTTGCGAGTGCTTCCTGCGTCAGCCCACATTGCTTTCGCAGAAGTTTCAGGCGGCTTTCACTCTCTGCAAAGTGGGCATCCATGACCTCGTAGCTCTTTTGAATATCCGCTTCGTGGAGTGTTCCGTAAAGTCCCAAAAGTTCCTCGTAGGGAACGGTATCCAAAATGCTCTTGAAGGAGCGACCGGAATACCACTGGTAATGGGTCAGCATCCAACCCACCCAATAAGCGGGACTGCGGTCATAGCTTTCGATCAGCTCTGCATTGTAGGAATTTCCTGTGGTCTTTTCCATGACCTCCAGAAACAGCTCCAAACCGCTTTTGCCTGCAA
>CAZGDT010000029.1:0-10828 GCA_964524245.1 uncultured Eubacterium sp.
CACGGAATTACCCAAAATGTAGGAAGGCTTCATTTCGTTTTCCAGCGTAAAACTGTTATATTGTTTTTTTACAAATTCCATAGTCTGCGTGTCTTCCAGCTGCGAAACATTCAGGCAGGTCCCCATGTGTGAAAATGTTCCGGCATAGGCATCCTTAATACTGCTTCCTTCCGGTGCTGCCGTGGTTGAAGGCGAAACTGACGGCGTTCCCGTCGGTGTGGGTGAAACTCCCGACGTTTCTTTTTCTGAATATTTCAGCCAATGAATGGTAATCGGCGTATTTTTCGCATCATTTTCACCAATCGTTTTCAACGTCATGAATCGGAGTAAGGTGCCATCACTAAATGTCTGTGTCACCGTGTCATCTACCGTATCAAAATTCATGATATATGTATCTGTTGTCGTTTCTGTTATACTGTAACCGGGATATATTGATTTAATCACATGGTTATCGGCATCCGTTAACGATACTCCGAACTGCTCCTGCGAAGTCACACGGAAGGAAACCGACTCATAGTCTGCTGCCGTCTTTCCCGCAGGAAGTGCTATGGAAACACTCTCATATGCCCCCGAAAAGGAAACATCCATAGAACCGTCATCCTGCTTCACCGCCGTCGCTCCACTTGTCTTTGCTGCTTCAACACCGGCCGGTTTTACCCAGACACCTTTCTCTGAATCATACTCACAGCCTGCCGCATCCGCAACTCCCTGAATACTCCTCTTGTACTCGTCTGTCTTCTTTACCACATATGATGATGAGCCGTCTTCCCGGTATTTGACAAAACCCTGCACGGAGAAATTGGTGGAAAATGCACTTTCCGGAATTCCAAAAACAACCACCGTGTACTCAACTGTATCCGACGCTTCATCTGACGCGTAAATATGCCGATACTTCTCTTCTTCCGTGGAAACGGTAATCGATTTGTCACCGTAACTCACAATCATCCCACAGTGTGCCGCCCGGCTTGCGTTCGTCACCGTAATCTTAAAACGAATCCCCGAATCGCCTTCTGTACGAATCGTCGCTCCATCAAATGTTACGGCAGGAACAGCCTCCCGCACATCAGCCGCCTCCGCATGCACCGGCAAAATTATAAGGCATAAGCATGCAAGGAACAGCGCAACTGATAACCTGCAAACTTTTCCCTGATTGTATTGTTTCATAGTCTGCTTCCTCCCGTCAGTATTGTTAGTATTAGTATATAAGAAAAGGACATTTGTAGCAAGCAAAATAAAAACGGACTGCCACACCGTATACATTTAGTGCGGCAGTCCCCTTTTTATGTTATTTATTTATTACTCAATTAACTTAATGGATTTAATATAAACCGTATCATAATCCGTATTTCCGCCATTTTTCACCTGGAAGACAATTGTGTCTGCAACCAGATCCGTTCCTTCTATCGTCGTAATACCGGACATACAGTCTTTTTTTACTTCACTGCTATTACCATAATCACTTGAACTTGCTACCGTTACATAAAGTGCCTTAGCATTATCTGTAATGGTTACCGGCTCTCCGTCTTTATAAAACTCTGCCTCAATTCTGACACGGCTGAATTTCTTATCCGTCAATCCATAATTGGCGCCATATTTTGAATAAATGGAGGTCCATCCCTTGATGTCTTCAGCCACCGTAGCCTTTATCGCGTTCTTATCTGTATCGTATGCTGAATCTCCCTTCAGGTAAACATCATGGGCAACGTTTTCATAAGTAAAATCTTTCATATATACCGTAGATTCTGTCGGTGCAGAAAAGTAAAGGTTCAAACCTGTTGACAGCGACAGCGCATCATAGTAACCAACAAACTCCTGCCACTCATCCGTTATCGTCATGCTTTTCACAACGGAAGTATAACTTGTATCATTCACCTGAACACCATATTGAGGCGTTATATCTTCTTCCCCTGCTGCACGACGCAACTTAAATGATATTTTTAAATATTTCCCACTGTAATTTGTCGTGTCAAGATAAGCTACCTGACGTGCACCGCCCCAGCATTCCTTCAATGAAGTAACTTTTTCATCTTCAGTAAATGACTCCAGCTTTCCATCATCATCAATTATGTAGTTCGCTGCATATGCAACATCTTTCAAATTCCTCGTAACCGGTTCCGTGTTTACTGCCTCTCCGCCAATCGGAGTAACGGACCCGGAAAACTCAAAATCCGTACTTATGTAATCTGACGGAATACCTGTAATCGCAGCCGTATATGTTATTTCGTTGTTCTCTTCATCTTTTTCATAGATTTTATTCTGGCCGCCCTTTACCGAAATAGTTTTCGTTTTTCCGCCTACTTTTATCGTAATTCCGCAATCATCTGCTTTGTCTGCATTCTTAATCTTAATCGCAAAACGCATAGCCTGCGTATTCGATTCGTCATTCAGACGAAGTGTCGCACCCACAACCTCTACCGTGGGCGTATCATCATCAGCTGCCTTTGCGGTTTTCCCGCTCACAGCAAAACCTGAAAAAACCAATGTCAACATCAAAACAAGTGACATCAATTTTCTGCCATTTCTTGAAATTTTCATAAATGTTTTACCTCCGTTTTGGTTAAATAAGAAACTTCCCTTAAACAACATGTTTTTGTTTTCTTATGGATAACCTTTCCGCGAGCGCGCAAACACACCCACCCACTTTTTCCTATGTTATCAAACTATATCAAATCCATTTTACCAGTTTCCCGGTATCTTTACAATGCCGGCTTTTTGTTTGAAAGTTAGAAAATATTCGGACCTTTTTGTGCATTATTAACAAACTTTCGTGCTTTTTATAATAAATAATTGACAATTTTACCACAAACCTCTATAATGTTTTACATATATGACGTATAACCTTTTTAGCAATATCCCGTTTTATTTATCAGACTATATCAAATAAGAAAATAGAAAGGATATATTGCGTTTATGAAAAAGAATTATGCAGAACCGGAATGTACGGTTATTATCTTCGAGAATGAAGACATCGTTACTACATCCGGTAATTTGACTTCGTATTCCGGATCCGGAGACAATGATATTAATTTTTCCGATCTTCTTGGCTAATTGAAAGCCTGCGGCTGATTTATCTTTCAGCGCAGGCTTTTTTTCATTCTTCTTCCAGTTTTCCATCATTCAAAAACAAATGCCGGTTACAAAAACCAATCGCTGCCTTTCGATGTGTCACGACAAAACACGTTTTATCTGATAAAGACGATATGTTTTTCAACACTTTCAATTCTGTCTCTTCATCTAATGCACCGGTCGCTTCATCCAGCATCAATATCGGTGCATCACTTAGGAGTGCACGGGCGATTGCCACGCGCTGAATCTGTCCCTCGGAAAGCCCGAATCCTCTTTCTCCCACAGTTGTCTGCAGCCCATCCGGAAGCGCATCCAAAAAATCAGACACGCAGGAAAGCTTCACGACACGAAGCAGATTCTCTTCCGTTATATTTTCCCTGCCAAAAATAATATTGTCCCTGAGTGTGCCGGAAAACAAATTCTTCCCCTGCGGCACCCAGGCAAAGAGTGCGCGCGTTCCTCCATCAAGATTTTGTTTTGTATCATCCGTAAATACAATTTGTATTTTACCGCTGTCTGCTTCATAAACGCCCATCAGCAGAAAAAAAAGTGTCGTTTTCCCGCCGCCGGAAAGTCCGCGTATGGATACAAAATCACCTTTGTTCACAAAAAAAGATGTATCACATAAAACCGGTTTTCTGTCATATGAAAAAGCAAGATGTTCTACTCGAATCTGCTTCATTTTCTTATACAGTTCCGCAGAATCTGACTGTCTGACATCTCCCTCGTCTTCCAGCGATTCCAATTCCATCAAACGTTCCGCGGAAGCAATCATGGAATAATATTTCGGCAAAAGACCGGACAAATTTGTAAACGGCTGCTGAAGCTGACTCACCAGCTGCAAAATAGCTGTCAGCGTACCGTATGTCATCATTCCTGCCATAATCCGGCCTGCTCCGAGAAGAAGAGCAGCGAAATATGCCGCTTCGAAGGCAAACCCCACACCGGCTCCTGCAAAAATACTGATTCTCCGCCGCCTCATTTGTTCCCTGTAATATTCTTCCTGCTTTCGCGACGCTTCCGATATAACACGATTCTCCGCTTCAAATATTTTTATTACTAGAAGGCTTTCCAAAACTTCCTGAACGTACGAACGTACGATGCCGGCTTTCTCCTGAACACGTTTGTGAAGGGATTTCATTCGGTTTCGCACAATTGCCGTTACGCCGATAAGCATAAGACCGCCTGCCAAAAAAAGGCCGGTAAATACCGGACTTAAAACAAACAAAACGACAATGGCACTAATCCCCTTTGTTGTCATCAGAACAAAGCCGGGCAGGATCGCCGTCACACCATCCGTAATAATCTGCACATCATTGAAAAGCCGGTTCATCAGCTCTCCGCTGTGATAAGAACTTGTTGACGCATATTTTTTCCCGGACAGCGTCCGCAGCATATGATTCCGACAGGCAATTTCCAGCCGGACGCGAATTTTCTCAGATAAACTGTTCGATATAATCCGGATGGCAAGAGCTGCCGCAATCGCCGCCATCATCCCCGTACCGTATCCGATTAACTGCTGCCTCTCATTCCTTACTGCACTGTCAATAATCCCTCTGCAAAGAAGCGCAAAGATTACTCCGGTAAAAGCGTATATTCCATTTAAGACAGATACAAAAATTAAGGACGGAATCAGCTTCCGCGCACGTCGGATAATCCATTTCAATGCCATTTTCAATTCCCTTCCTTTTCCGGTTTCAGACCACAAAGCCGTTGGATTTCTTCTATTTCACGTAATGTTGACTCATCTGCTTCTTTCACCGTACGTAATTCCAGCGCCAGCCGGCTTCGGCGGAGAAACACACTGCGAAACCCTCTTACAATCCAAAATAGCGGAAGAAGCACCGGTGCTTTTTCCAATATAGGATATTGAAGCCTCATCATTTTCAGTCCGGGGAAAAAACGGAAAAATAAATATTTCCCTCTGTGTTTACTGCATTCCATAAGGCTTTCTGCCACTTCTGTCTCTTTCGTCCCATATGTACCGGTGCGAAAGACAAATTCATTCAGCGTTTCATAGCGGTTTCTCTCTTCCTCTTCCAAGCCTTCCGCAAACATGGCATATGACATCTCTTCCACCACACCGGCGAATTTGTCCAGACCGGATTCTTCCAGTAATTTCTTCCGAAGTGCTTCATCCATCCGGCCGCGGAATTTCTCGCGGAAAATATAAATATCCATAAAACTTCGTAATCCGGTACCTCCATGATTAAAATGTTTGGCCAGATGCGCAATAAGATGAAAATAAAAATATTCCCATGTCATCCGGCTCTCATATTTTTTCCCTTCCGCCGGATGAACATTTTCCATTATGGATTTGAAATACGGCTGGTATGGCGAATTGGAGGGAAACAGTGCCTGGTGAATCTCCACGTACAAATGGGGATGTTTGCGGTATCCGTCATGATTCTCCCCGCGTCTTTCGAGCTCAAACCCATACTTTTTCATAATGTCCAGTATTTTATCCATATCCTCCGGCCGGATGAGAATGTCTACATCGCTCATGGATCTCATATCCGGTCTGGGATAATAACGCTTCAAAAGCCATCCTTTCAGCGGCACACTGACGATGCCGGCCTCTTCAAAATCATCCAGCAGTCTCTGTACCTCGAAGTGCTGCATGGTCTCCCGCCCGAGTACAAGCTGTGATGCTTTTTGAAACTGAATTAAGATATCGGATTGCGGACGCCCTTCTTCCGGCAGGCGCAGAATCCCATAATAAGCCGTGCCGGCAACACTATGGTAGTCCGCCAGCGCATAAAGTACTTTCCAGTCCAATCCCACCGGCGGGTTTTCCGGCACTGTTTCATTGACAGCCGCACGCAAAAGCTCCAATAAATACATTTTCATGTTTTTCATTTTTTTCCCTGTTCTTTTTTCTGATTTTTGTTTTTGAATATTTTTCTCTTCATACGGCCCACCTGCATTCTGCCCCATAAAAAGCAGGCACGCAGCGGATACAGAAACCGCCATATGTATACATAGAAATGATATCCCCTGTCGGTTGCGCAATCAATCAGTTTTTCTCCGTTATAAAAAGCCTTCGCCACACCGGCAATCATATCGTCCGTTACGTCATACTCTTTTTTCCAAAGATTATCGCCGCATATAACGTACCCGCCGGTTTTCTTTACTTTGATAATCCGGTGCAACACATATTTGTTGTGTGGTCCGGGACGCCGGTACATGGGTATGTCATATTTTTTTAGCGGCCGCTCGAATTTCTCAATTACAACATGGGTTTTTCTGTTTCTTATCATAGGCCACATACTCTTACCCACAGGCACGATTACCACGTAGCCCTGCCTGTCAAGTACTTCCGCAATTCTGGCAGCATTCTCTGCCGGAACCTCTTCCATTATTTCCACCTTTATTCCTCCACAAATTCATTTTCTGACAGAACGGAAATGAATTTGTCCACATCCTCTTCCGCTTTTTCTTTTTCAACCTCATAATTCTCTAAAAGTCCGTTTACCAGTTCTTCACGCTCTGCTCCACATTCTACTCTCTTCCAGAGAAACGCACCCGTCTCATTCAAATTTACCATACCGTTAAACTGTTCCGAGCGTTCTCCGACAGCTACAACGACATATGTATCTGCCACTTCGCGAATCATAAATCCTTCTTTTATTTTCATACTGACCCTCCCGTCCAAAATTCAATCTGAACTTATTATAACAAAAAAAGGATTCGCGGGCAATAAAAAGCGATTTCCTATGGCAAGTTCTTTCTTATTGTGCTATACTGAACACAGTTTCAACGAAAGGATGGGGTTTTATGAAAAGAAAATTGTTTAAGCGTTTCCTGATTTGCATGCTGACAGCACTTACGATAACGGGAATTTGCAGGGCAAATGACGCTTTTATGAAAAAGAAGGTTAAACTTAATAAAACAAGTGTCACCTTGAAGGTCGGGAAAAAGTACAAATTGAAAGTAAAAAATACGAAAGCCAAAGTGAAATGGAAAAGTAATAAGAAAAAGGTTGCCACTGTCTCAAAAAAAGGAGTTGTAACAGCGAAGAAAAAGGGAAAAGCTACGATTACGGCAAAAATCGGGAAGAAAAAGCTGACCTGCAAAATTAAAGTTGTCAAGGCAGGCACTTCCATTCCTTCACCAACCTCAAAACCCGCTGCCACAAAAAAACCGGGAACTTCTTCCTCTGCCACTTCCGCAAAACCTACAAAGGCTCCGAAGGATTCCCTCATTGCACAGCCGACAGCAAATCCTTCCACGAAAGATGACGGATGGGTACCCGGCTGGTATTAATGATAGGAGTGACAGTCATGAAAAGAAAAAAGAGAAAAAACGGTATCTTTACCATTCTTGCCTTTGTCATCATTGTCTGCCTCCTCGCTCTGTGCATTTACGGCGGACTTGCCGCATTGGGAATCACAGGCTCTGATGATACAACCCCATCAGCTACCGGAGAAGATAATGTAATCACTTTTGATGACCTTCAGTGATTCATTCCCCGGTATGCCACCTCTGCCGCCTCTTCTTCCATGTTGCATGACAGCAGATAACAGGGAATTTCCCGAAGAAGTACATCAAGCAGATCAAGATACATCGTCATTTCACGAGGCGTCTTTGGCATCAGAATCTGGTGTCCGAGACGCTTTACTGCTTCTTTGGCAGTAATCGGACGAATCTCATTCGTCTTACCTCTTTCCAAAAAGCAGATAGCCTTTAAGGGTCCGGATGTATTTATATTCCACCCCTCTTTCCCACACCATGGCGTTCCATAAACGACGAATTTGTCATTCTCCTGCGGATACAGGCGGATAATGGGTTTATCTCCGTTAATAATCCGCACTTTATCTCCAAAATGCTTTTTCCAAAGAGACAGATGTGTACTTTTCCCTGTACCGCTTGCAGCACAAAAAGCATACACTTCTCCCTCTTTCTCGATGCACGCACCATGAAGAAGAAAACCGTTATAACGAATCAAACATTCGCTGATAGCGCGATAAATGCAAATGCTTTCGCAGTATTCCTCTGTGCATGGTTCTGCCGCATTCGCCATTTCCTGCATGATTGCGTCATCTGTAGCACAAACAATCAGATCCGCCGCCTCGTCATCTTTTTCAATAATGTAATCCGCACACATTTCTCTTACATAACGATAACGGTTCGCTACATCAATTATAATATCTGCCATTTTTATCCGAAACATAACAGTACTTCCTTCCCTAATTTTTTGATTGCTCTTAATAAAGAATTATGTTATACTACTTGTATTGCAGATGTAGTTCATCGGTAGAACGCCAGCTTCCCAAGCTGGAGAGGCGGGTTCGATTCCCGTCATCTGCTTTTTTTGTTCTCTTTTTATTCTTCCAAAAGGTTACTAATCCAAACTCCTTTTCGTATCAGCACATATCCGATAATCACCTTGATAATGTCCGCCGCCTGTACAATGGCATATATGCTGAGTATGGATAAACCGGTATAATGACATAAAATAAGTGCAATGGTCAATGTCACGACCCACGTATAGACGCTGTCAAAAAGAAAGGTAATCAATGTTTTTCCTCCGGATCGGACCGTAAAATACAAAGCATTCAGCACGCCCTGCACCGGGAAAAACAATGCCGTTATGACAATAAACCATTGTCCCAGATTTCGTACCTGTTCCGTTGTATCGTACAAAGTCGGAAAAACTCCGGAAAAACATATTAATACAATGGTCAGTCCCACGCATAGTAAACCTGCAAACCGCGTGAGCGAAAATGCATTTTTCTGTGCCTTTTCATATTCTCCTGCGCCAAGAAGCTGCCCGGTAAGTATTCCAACGGCAGAGCCGAGTGCAATAAAAACTACGTTCAACAGATTACACAGCGAATTGGAAATCTGTAAACCTGCAACGATTTCCAGACCTCTTGTGGAATAACACTGTGTCAGGGAAGCGGTACCGCCGGCCCACAAAAATTCATTCAAAAATATCGGAAATCCTTTTTTTATCATTTGTCCCATCAGTTTCCGCGGAACCATGAGTGTCTGATAAAGTCCCTGTGCAAATTCATGCTCGGATTTGCGGCAATGAGTCCATATCACGAGAACCAGCATCTCCACTACTTTTGCCAAAACCGTAGCTACGGCCGCACCAGAGACGCCCATCTTCGGAAAGCCGAATTTTCCATAGATAAGCAAATAATTCAGGAGAATGTCTACGACCACGGCCAGCACACCCGCCACCATGGATTTTAAGCTTTCTCCTGTTTCCCTCAAACTGCTTGCATAGATTTGTGTAATACAAAATGGAAGGAAGGAAAACAGCATAATCATCAGATATTCTTTCCCATATTGCATTGTAAGCGCCGAATTCACTTCCGCACTTTCCCCATGCAGATATAAATTGATAAGAGAATCTCCCGCCAGTGTAAAAAGGAAAAATCCAATCAGCGAACATACCGCACATATCCACATTTTCATGCGCACGGTATTTCGAAACCCCTCCGTATTGCCCTGCCCGTAATACTGGGCACCATATATTCCCGGTCCGGATATTCCACCGAAAATGGCGAGGTTAAATACGAAGATTAGCTGGCCGGCGATGGATACGCCGGTCATCGCTTCCGTTCCAAGGCTTCCTACCATTACATTATCTACAAGAACCACCATGTTGGTAATTCCGTTTTGTATCATCATCGGTACCGCCAGTTTCAGAGCGCGACGGTAAATACTTTGTCCTTTCATTTTCAATTCCTCCCCTTTTGTTTACACAATCTTATCACAAGTCATTGCCCCAGGCAATATCTAAACAGCCTCTCTGGTGCCATACCACCACTTAAATACGGCAATTCCAATAATAAGGATATACCCAATCAGACTGTAAACATCCGGAACTTCATGGAAAAATATAAATCCTAATATAGCGGCAAAAATAATCTGAGAGTAATCGAATACCGATATTTCTTTTGCCGGCGCTTTTGTATAGGCCTTCGTAATGGATAACTGTCCTCCAGTTGCCGATGCACCGGCAAGTAACAGATACATCCACTGTTTTCCGGACATCGGCACATAATTTACGATTAGAAAAGGAAGCGTGACAAGGCAGGAAAATGTCGAGAAGAACATAACTATAACCGGACCGCGTTCTCCCATTTTTCCGAGTTTTCTTACAAACGTATAAGCGATTCCCGCTCCCAATCCCCCTAACAGGCCAATCAGTCCGTACACACTCGTAATCTGAAGGGACGGTTTGATAACAAAAACAGCACCCGTAAAGGCAACTGCCACACATAGCCATTCTACTTTATTCACTTTTTCTTTTAAGATGAAAATAGACATGACAATCGCAAAAAAAGGCGATAATTTGTTCAAAATATTCGAATCTGCCAGCCCAAGTCTGTCAATTGCATAAAAATTAAAAATCATGCCCGTGGTGCCGCTTAATGAACGCATAAGTAATCCCGGCCAGCTACTCTTTTTTATGTGAAGTTTTTCTTCCGTCCGAAGAAGCATAACAAATGATACAATCATTGCCACCGCATTTCTAAAAAAGGCTTTTTGCACCGTTGGCAAATCTCCTGAATATTTTACAAAAAATGTCATAAAGGAAAAAAATAATCCTGCTAAAATAATGTAGAAGATTCCCTGCATTTTTTCTTTTTTCATATGTTCCTCCCCTGATAAATGCTACATACCAAAAAAGCCACACAATCACTAATTCCTCAGAGACTGTACGACTTTCTGTAAATAATGAGGCATCGGGGACTCGAACCCCGGACAACTTGATTAAAAGTCAAGTGCTCTACCACCTGAG
>CAZGDT010000030.1:0-10684 GCA_964524245.1 uncultured Eubacterium sp.
CATGTCCGCATTATATGTTCCATTTTTATCTGTGGTTTTCATATACTTTTGAAGAATTTTTATTCTGCCAATACAGCATCAAATTCGTTCCCGCAGTTGGGCCACAATGATTATCATATCCACTAAAATCCGATGTTGAAAAATACGTAATATTATACTTTGCTGCATCGATAGGTGCTATACTAATCCAACCATCCTCTAACACATAGGGATTGTATATAAAACTATATGCATCCTTACTCGTTATAGTTTGAATAGAAGCGCCTTCTGCTTTAGTTTTTATATCACTTTTTCCATTCAAATAACACTTTTTGTAAAATTTCCATTCTGAATCATAGTATTTCCCTAAATAATAAGTTTTTTCTCCTTTTTCGGTAAAAAAATCACCACTAGTTGCAAATTCAATAATTGGTTCATAAATATCATTAGCACCTACTACTACATATCCGCAATCGTTATTATCTTTATCAGAAAATTCAACACAATATGCCGTAATATTATCATCACAATCATATAATTTATGTGTATTTTTAACTTTTATATTTGAGGACCATTCTCCTATATCCTGGGTTTGTTTCCTGACACTATCCACCTGTAACCACGCCATTTTTTTGCATCTGAGCTTGAAATATTATCATTTGCTTTTGCGATATTAACAATTCTTCGACATCCCGATTCTAACATGCATTTATCTGATATATCAATAATGATGCGACGAACGGTCATTTTTTGCGACGAACGGCCTTTTTTCAAATATAGCTCCGGCAGCACTCACACCAGCCGCCACCCGCTGTGATATTTGTTTTTCAACGTACTTCCATTCTTTTTCCCCCATCCCAGCGGATAACCCTCTACACAGACCAGCTGCCAGCCGTTCAAAGCCTTCGCTTCTTCTTCCGTTAATACAATTGTTTCTCCTTTCAGATATCGCAGAACCCTCTCATCCCCTGCCGTCAGGCAAAGACAATTGTCGTATTCCTCTTTTTTAAGAGCCATGGCAAATGACTGGCTCGGTTCAAATCTTTTTTTCTTCATTTCTCCCAAAAAAAGTCCGCTGCGCAAAAAACGTAATCCACGAAGTTTCGGCAGTCTTTTGGGCATATAATATACCATACCGTTTTTGCTCTCCATATTCTCAGGCTCCGGTTTCCATAAAAGATGGTTAGCAAAACTCTCCCATAAATCTTTTTCTTCCTTCTTCAAACCGCTTCTTTTCTCCTCGCAGGACATCACCGGCTCATCTGCCATCTCATTTTTTCGAAACAGCGCAAGAAAATGCCCTTCTCCATCCAATTTGTGCGGAAATATCCGGACACAACGGCGCAGCGATTCGTCACTGCTTCCAATCAGTTCAGGACGTCCGGGCTCAAATCCTGCATACGGCTCTATCTCCATCAATTCCATGGCAGGATTCATGGCAAGAACCTTTGCTGCCGTTCCCTCATCTTCCAGTGGAGAAAATGTACAGGTAGAATACAACAGCATCCCCCCCGGCTTCAGCATCGGAAGTGCCTGGCGCAGAATATCCTCCTGCAATTCGGCATAAAATTCAGGTCCATTCTGCTCCCAGGCTTTTACCATAGATGGGTCTTTACGAAACATCCCTTCACCGGAACAGGGCGCATCAATCAAAATTTTATCAAAAAATCCGGTAAAATACTCTGCAAGTTTTTTGGGATATTCCGTTACGATAAAACTGTTCTTCACACCAAATAACTCTATATTCTTTAATAAAGCTTTCGCGCGTTTGCTGCTGATATCATTGGCAATCAGCAGCCCCGTCCCATGAAGTCTGGCTGCAAGTTCCGTCGCTTTCCCTCCCGGCGCGGCACACAAATCCAAAACAACATCGCCTTCCTCAATCGGAAGTCTGGATGCAGGTGTCATGGCACTGGGATCCTGCAAATAATAAAGGCCGGCAAAATAATAAGGATGTTTCGCCGGCTGATAAATTTCACCATCATAATAAAACCCGTTTTTTATGTAGGGAATCGGTGTCAGAGGAAAGGGCGATATTTTCAAAAAATCTTCTACGGTTATTTTGGCCGTATTCACCCGCAGACCATATCTGCGCTTTTCATTCATGGACTGCCGGTAAGCGTCATACTCCTCTCCTAAAATCCGTTTCATTTCTTCACAAAAAGCAATAGGCAACTCCATAATCATGTCCTCTCTCTCATATCATATCCTCAAAGGGAAAAACTTTTTGGCAGATAATCAGATAATCTTCCTATCGTATACTTATCCTCACTGCAGACTGTTATAATCTCAAATTCATCGGCATCACAAAATTCTGCCATCACCTGCAGACACACGCCACAGGGTGACGGTGCCGTCATCTCTCCTTTTTTTCCTCCCACGATGGCAATCCTGCTAAATTCTCTCCTGCCCTCACTTACTGCTTTAAAAAATGCTGTCCTTTCTGCACAATTTGTCGGTGAAAAAGCAGCATTCTCTATGTTACATCCGGTATAAACAGTCCCGTCTTTACATTGCAACGCTGCCCCTACATAGAATCCGGAATACGGAGCATATGCCATTTCCCGCGCCTTCATTGCCAGCCGAATCAACTCTCGCAACCTCAAATCCCTCCTCAAAAATCATTCTGTCATATAACTTATAAACTGATTTCCTGCTTCCTTAAATACTTTCTCGTAAGCTCTCCGGTTCACGGTTTCTTTTTTTCCGGATGCCGGATTGTACAATGTCAGCTCTGTGGATGTGTAACCCGCAATAACCACAGCTGATTGTTTCCCCGTCATGGCAATAACAGGTTTATTGCCACTGACAAAATACAAAACTTCTTCCAGTGTACATCCCTTCAAATTCAGCGGCCGCTGCAGGTATTTCCCTAAAACCTCATAAACTGTCTGATTCTTTATCTTCAGGGATTTTGCCTCTACATCATAATGGTTGGCTTTCAACAGCATATGCACACAGGCACTCAGGTTCGAAATTCCGTTTTCCGCTTTCGTTATCTCTAACCCGCCAATCGTGTTTTGCAAAAACGCACCGCTTCTCTCCCAAACAACCTGATGATTACTGGATACAACGACGCCCATTCTGTTGTCTGCCTCCCGTACAGCCCGGGATGCACTTTCATAAGATGCGACAATCCTCCCGCCGGCATACACATAATATTTCGTAATCTTCGGCTGTTGCAGACGCACATACCGCTCACTCGTTGTCAATGTCGTAATACTGTCACCCCAGACGGGCTTGCTTTTCATTTCAAATGACAGCGGAAAATGAATATACCATTCTGTCAGGGACTTTGTTGTCACCCTCGATACATAACTGAATTTATCTGTTTTCTTTTCACTGTTATTTAAAATACTGTCTTCACCGCACCTAACATAGTATTTATTCTGCTTCCTGCACAGTGACATGTTAATCACGTTTCCGTTACAGTCTACTTTCCGGATATATTGTCCTTTTATGCGATATTTACGTTTTACTTCTCCTGTGGTATCCGCAATGCAGAGTTCATAGCAGGGAACAACTTTTGTGCCGTCCGACATTTTCCCCATATCACTCTTCCGCACAAAACCATACACTACATTGTCTTCGATGACACCAAGGAGTTTCACATAACTTTTCGTATCCGGACGGTATATCATTTTCTTTTCATCTTTCTCCAAATTATAAATGGTGATGCTCTCTCCATATCCCTTTGAGAGAGAGGAGGACCATGTGTAGCAGTGAACACCTTCCATCGTCATGAAACTTGTTTCTTTCACATTTTCCGCAATTTTCTCCAAACGCTTCGCCGTCATATTGTAAGCATACACGGTATTCGCCACGGTGAAATAATAAATTCCCCGTGAGCTGACATAACCATACTCTTCAAAATCTTCCCTCAGCTGCTGGTATGTGGTGCTCATTGGCATATATACCATTTCTTTCAACTCACCGTCAGCCGAATACTCATAAAGAATAATTGCCACATCCCCTTCATATCGTCCTCTCGGGAAATAACCATATGCGCAAAAATACAGTGTATCCTTTTCATCCACTTTCAAAAGACGAATCGCCTGTTCATCATAAGATTTATACATATAGGAAGCATTGTCGCTAAATGCGGAAAATATCTTTTTTACAACATTTTCTTTCATGTCATATTCGTAAAGAATACCGCCCCGTGCAAAATAAAGTTTATTCTCTTTTTGATTCGAAAGC
Organism: uncultured Eubacterium sp.; assembly: GCA_964524245.1. Taxonomy (GTDB): domain Bacteria; phylum Bacillota; class Clostridia; order Lachnospirales; family Lachnospiraceae; genus Eubacterium_F. Next base: position 4,180 of record CAZGDT010000030.1, read on the forward strand.
ATTTTTTCATTGTTCTCTTCCGTAATTCCCAATTTCAGCTGACTAAGCTTGCTGCTTGCAACGGACACGTCAAACGCCGCTTCCATGGAACGCTCATAATTAAGCAGATAATTCTGTCCGGATGCGTAACGCACCCGGTAAAACTCTTTGATATGGTACGTTTCATTACCGGACGCCGTTTTTGCCTGAACAAAATAATTATACTGAATACATGCCGTTTCCATGTTGTATTCTTTTATCGTTACCAACTCATCTGAAATAATTTTAGGTGACATCTCCGCCCACGTTATCAAATCGGAAGAAGAGGTGATATCAACATAAGACAATGAGGTATTACGATTTGCACTATCCGGTTCAAGATAGCGTCCCAGCTGTTCTGCTTTGCTCTTGGTAAAAGTGTCTTTATGAAACTGCTCTGCAAATGCCAGCTTTTTGCTCAGATTACTTTCATCCAGATAATATTTCAATCTTGTATAATAGTGAACGGTTCTTCCCCGATCCGTCGTCGCCCTGATATCCAGTATATATTCCATACTCGTCTTAAAACCATAGTCAAAAGAAATATCAATTTTTTTCTGTTTCTCGCCGAGAGCATTGACCGGACCCGTGCTATATACTTCACCACTCTCTTTATCCACGATACGATAATCCAGATTAACAATCCGGCTTTTTGCCTCTTGAATAAAAAGCGTAATCCGCTTCTCAGAATTCAACGGCGTCACGGATTCTCTCACGACATCAGCCTCAAGCGGTGCACTATACCCATATAATGTATTAATTTTCCGGCCTTGTATCTGAATCTGCATGCAGGGATAACTTTCTTCTTCCATTTCCACCTTTGCTCCCTGCTCATCCATATCTGTCTGCATGTTTCTCCCGAAGAAAAACAATGCTCCCGCAAAAATAAAAATAAGTGCCACTGACTGATATATATATTTAACCATTTTATTTCCTCATTTCCGTTTTTTACTCCTTTATACAGTGTAACGGCTTTCATCAAAAAGTGCAAGTTATACACAAAAATTTTATACTGACATATACTAATTAATAAAACACGGGAGTCCGAACAATGAGCCATTACGACGATAATACCTTTTTTCTCCCCGGTTACCCGCCGGCATTCGGCAAAGAAAAACTTTGGGAATTGGAAGCGGATAAGTCTTATCTCAAATATTTATACCCCAAAATCACCAGAGAAATCAGTGAATTCGTAGAAGAAGAATGTGACAAGATGGAATATGAGGGAAGCCTCATGTTTGACGCCTTCCCGGATAAAATTGCACTTCAGCTTATGGCCGCCGGGATTGCAAAAGAATTTACAGAAAAACACCCCGACACCTATCCCGATGAAAGTGAACTTCTCCGAGACATGATCGAGGTCGTTTTGTTTCATGAAATTATGTACCGCAGAAACCGTTACCGCACACACAAACGGCTCTATCTCTGATAAAATTACGATCCAAAAGCTATTTTTTCAAACTCCGGTACAGGCATTGGTTTCGCAAAAACATATCCCTGAATCAAATCGCAATGCATTTCTTTCAGAAATTCTACCTGTTTCCGTTCCTCTACGCCTTCGGATATCGTATGTAAATCCAATGCCTGTGCCAAACCAATAACAGATTGAATAATGTCTTTCCCACGTTCAGCATTTTCTCCATTCTCGAAAAATACACGATCCAGCTTTAATGCGTCAACTTTAACATCTTTCAGCATATTGAGAGAAGAGTATCCGCTTCCGAAATCATCTATGGAACAGGACAATCCGGCATCATGAATTTTCTGCACTAACACGCTGAGGGACTCCATATCATTAAAAAATAATGACTCCGTCAATTCAATTTCAATTGACTTCGGCGGAATATCATATTTCTTTAATACATATTCATAATAATCAAAAAAGTTAGGTATCTCAAAATGACTTCTCGAGAGATTTACTGATACCGGTATTGTACGGTGACCTTCTTTGTGCCAGCGTTCAACAAGCTTGCAGACTTCTTCAAACATGTATAAATCCAATTCAACAATAAAACCATTTGACTCAAACAATGGAATAAACTCATTCGGATATATCATTCCTTCTTCCGGGTCATTCCATCGGACTAATGCTTCCGCACCTGCAATAGACTCCTTCTCCAACTCATATTTCGGCTGCAAAAACGGAACAAAATGCCCCTGTTCCAGCGCATTGTGCATTTTCATCTCCAATGCCTTGTCCCGCCCCAGTCTCTGATTTTCTTTATCATCATATATTCCCATCGGCACAAGATGAGAAGGTGATATCTTTTTGCGCGCCAAATTGGCGTGCTCTAACATAACGCTGATATTTGTTTCCTCTTCTTCAGCCACATACACACCAAAATAAAAAATCACGCCATAACTGTTTCCCTGTTCATCCGTCAGCTCTGAAAGCTGCTTGTTGATTCGATACAAACGCTGATCCAGCTTTGGCAGGGAATGATATCTCATCAGGATTCCAAAATTGTCTGCCATAATTCTGCCGGACACCTCGTCCCACCTCAGCTCATCATCTATAATCTTATGTATCTGGCAAAGTACCTGATCCCCTATGTCGTTTCCATAAGTTTCATTAATTAATTTAAACCGGTCAATATTAGCATATACAACAACATAACTGGCATCCCCGCGCAGCAGATCCCTGGCAATCCTTTCAAACTCTTTTTTGCTGTTTCCGCCCGTCACGTCGTCACGGCCGTATTTTTTATATATCAGCTGATATTTAAGCACCAGCATAATGAGGACAAAAAGAGAGATCCCCCCCACAAACAGAACTTTTGATAACGTAGTATGAAATTCGTCAATAACAAAATAAGACAAAACAAAAAGTGCAAGTGCCGTGATAACATCCCAGATTAACATCATGCTGATATTTTTCAACTGTAAAATAACCTGTTTCACTTAACACACGCCCCCTTTGTCGAATCGTATTCCAATTATAACTTATTTCTTATAAAAAAACAACCCCGGCTCAATATCAGGAAGAAAAGACCACTTTGCGATCCGTTCTCTCCATTTTAATCACAATATATGGTGTACTTTTCTTCTGACTCACGATCTGATCTTCTTCCGGTCCGAGCAGACTTGTCTCCAGGCAAACGTCCTCACCCTTCTCATACAATCCGATAACCCGGATGGAAAAACCGTTGGTTTCCTGTTCTCCATATCCTACTGCCAAATAGCAGTACGCACCATCATCATAAGTCATTTGAAAAGGATTAATCTTTTTTTTATTGATTTCATTCAAAAAGTCTGCCGGACAGTCGGCTGTCGGCACTACGGTATAATCCAGATTCTTTCCTTTCTCACTCTTCTTTTCCTCAGCACACCCGGTCATGGCACAAACAATCCCAACCACGGCAAAAAGGAATGAAAGTAACGCTTTCTTCCTGACAATTTTATACACAATGTCTCCATTCCGGCACCTCCGGCGCCTTCCTCTTTTATTACATTGTATGTTATTCCGGCATCGTTATGCATAATGCGTCAGCCAGTGCGGCAAATTGCTGCAGGCTCAGTTTCTCTCCCCTTACCGTTGGAGAAAGCTCCAACGTTTCCAATGCTTTTGCCACCTGTTCCTTGGTAAAGGGAAGCGTCGGGCTGTTCGCTATTCCGTTTTGAAGTGTCTTTCGCCGCTGATTAAAAGATGCGCGAATCAGACGAAACATCAGCTTTTCATCCCGGACCTCCACAGGTGTCCGTGCCAGACAATCCAAACGGATTACGGCACTTCCCACATTGGGACGGGGCATAAAACAATTTGGCGGAACATTCGCCGCCAGATACGGTTTCGCATAGTATTGTACGGCAAGAGAAAGCGCTCCATATTCTTTCGTTCCCGGTTCTGCCTTCATCCGGTCCGCCACCTCTTTCTGTACCATAACCGTAACATTGGCAAGCGGAACATGACTTTCAAATAATTCCATTATAATCGGCGTTGTTATGTAATAGGGAAGGTTCGCCACTACTTTAATCGGCTTTCCTTCATTGCAGCGATTTGCAATTTCACGAATATCCTGTTTCAAAATATCTCCATGCAAAACTTCCACATTATCATAATCTTTCAGCGTTTCGCGCAAAATCGGAATCAGATGGCTGTCAATCTCCACTGCCAGAACCCGCCTTGCATGTTCGCACAAATACTGTGTCATAGTACCGATTCCCGGTCCGATTTCCAATACAAAATCGTCTTCCGTTACCTCAGCCGCTTCGATAATTTTTTCCAATACACGATTATCGATAAGAAAATTCTGTCCGAATTTTTTTTGAAATCGAAAATCATGCTTTTGCAGAATCTGTATTGTCTCCTGCGGATTCCCAAGTTTCGCCAATGCTATTCTCCCTTCATTTCATCTGTCAGTCTGTACATTCGAAGAGCATTTTCCGTCGTTACCTTTATCACTTCCCCGACGGAAACACCTTTCAGTTCAGCAATTTTTTCTGCCACATAAATTAATTGAGATGAGTCATTTCGACTCCCGCGGTTCGGTTCAGGCGCCATGTATGGGCAGTCCGTTTCCAGAACAATGCGGGACAACGGAATTGTCTCCACTGTTTTTTTCTGTTTTTTCGCATTTTTGAATGTTACAACCCCGCCTATTCCTATGTAAAATCCCATTTTTACGTATTCTTCCGCCATTTCCGCCGAATAAGAATAACAGTGAATAACACCACCGCATTCATATGCGTTCCTCTCTGTGATAAGCGCCATGGTCTCTGCCGCTGCATCCCGACTGTGGATAATGAGGGGAAGGTTCACCTCTTTTGCAAGTTCAATCTGTCGGCAAAACCATTTTTTCTGTATCTCCGGCGCAGGTTCCTTCCAGTGATAGTCCAATCCGATTTCTCCAATTGCCACAACTTTTTCCTTCCCTGCATTATCGCGTATCCAATCCATATCGGCATCGGTAAGTCCTTCCACCTCACTCGGATGAACCCCCAAAGATGCATATATAAATTCGTATTGTTCTGCCAATGCAAGTGTATTTCGGCAGCCTGTCATGTCTGCTGCCACGTTCACGACACAGCCTATCCCTTTCCCATGTAATCCCGTCAGCAGTTCACGGCGGTCTTCTTCGAAAACTTTGTCGTCGTAGTGACTGTGTGTGTCGAAAATTAATTTTGTATCTGTCATTGCTTAGTTCCTCCTCTCGCCATGCTTGCACTTCGGAAAGCCGCCGTGCTCACACTTCGGAAAGCCGCCGGCTTTCCTCACTGCGGGGCTTTCGCCCTATATTGAAAGAAAACGAATGTCTCCCTTGTGCAAGCACAGGGAGACTATCGTTTTCTTTCAATGCACGGCTCAATGCTTTAGCATATCTCGGCTCCGGCCGGCATGTTGCTGTCGGGTGTCATTAGGGCAAGGTTGCCATCGGCGTCTTCTGCACAAAGCAACATCCCTTCAGAAAGGACGCCTGCCAGTTTTGCCGGTTTTAGATTGACCAGCACCATGACTTTTTTCCCTACCATGTCTTTCGGTGAATAGTATTTTTTTATTCCCGATACAATCTGTTTGACGTCACTTCCGATTTTCACCTGACTGCAAAGAAGTTTCTTGGATTTCGGCACTTCCTCGCAGGCAATAATTTCCCCTACCTGAAACTGCATCTTCATGAAGTCGTCAAAGGTTATCTCCTCTTTTGCTTCTATGTCAATGACTTCCGTCTCTTCTTTTTCGGATAAACCGGATTCTGCCATCGCTTCCGCAATCTGCTTTTGTTTGATTTCATCTGCCCTGGCAAGCACTTCTTTCGGATCCAGACGCATAAAAAGTATTTCCGGTTTGTCCGTCACTTTTGTTCCGGAAACATATTTCCCGAATACATCCATCTCATCAGCCGTTCGCTTTTCTGCATTCAGCTGTGCCAATATCCGTTCTGTAGTCTCCGGCATAAACGGCTCCAACAAAGCAGCTCCAATCGAAATACTTTCAACCAGATTATAAAGAACCGTAGATAACCGGTCTCTTTTCCCTTCATCTTTCCCAAGAACCCACGGTTCCGTCTCATCAATATACTTATTACAACGCTTAAACAGACGGAAAACTTCCGTGATGGCATCTGCCACATGAAGACTCTCCATTTTCTCTTCAACCGCTTTCGGAGCTGCCAATACCACCGCCTTCAGTTCCTCGTCAACCGGTTCCTCTACTCCCTTGTTCTCCAATACCCCGCCAAGATATTTATTACTCATTGAAATGGTGCGGTTTACAAGATTACCAAGCACATTGGCAAGGTCGGAATTCATCCGCTCTACCATCAAATCCCAACCGACTACACCATCACTCTCAAACGGCATCTCATGCAGCATAAAATAGCGCACGGCATCCACACCGAAGATATCTGCCAAATCATCGGCATAAATGACATTCCCTTTGCTTTTACTCATCTTCCCGTCACCCTGTAAAAGCCATGGATGAGCAAAAATCTGCTTCGGCAGAGGAAGATCCAGTGCCATCAGCATAACCGGCCAGTAAATCGTATGGAAA
>CAZGDT010000031.1:0-10595 GCA_964524245.1 uncultured Eubacterium sp.
CTTTAGCGCTGAGTTTCTTGGCAGATACATGAAGTGCCCATGGATATGCGCCCGTGTCGCCGCCCTTTGTATAGTTGAAGCATACACCCATTTCCGGAAGAGTACGTTTACCGGAGTTTTTAACTTTCAATGTGATGTTAAGTTTACGTCCGCGGTAATCCGGAGAGATATATGTTTTCTCACCAAAGAATGTAGCGTCACACAACCAGATACGGAAGCTGTTGTACTTGAACTCAGAGTAGTCAGCTTTGTAAGGCGGATGGTTGTCAGGGTTTGTGGATTTAGCAAAATTGTAAATTACAGTACCCTTCTTTGCATTCTTAACAGTTACTTTACATGTCTGTTTTTTGCCGCCTACCGTAGCAGTAACAGTTGCGGTACCTTTCTTGATACCAAGAACTTTGATGGATTTACCTTTTGTCTTCTGACAATGAACAATCTGGTCATTGCTGGAAGCCCATGTTGCGCTTGCACCTGCATTCAGCTTAATTTCTTTACCCTGAACAACAGAAGCTTTTTTCTTCATTGCTGCGCTTGCAGTGTTGTCACCGGCTACCGTAGCAGTGGTAACAGCCATAGCTGCAACTAAAGTAACAGCTACCACTTTTTTTGAAACTCTTGCGAACATTTCAAATTCCTCCTTTTTTAATATTAAAATGTTTTTTTGTTTTTTGTGAAATATGACAAAAAACAAATCGCTTTGCGTGCATATATTATATCATTTTCATATATTAAAATCAAGTATAAAACGCTGTCGGTTTGCTGTCTATTTTTTGGTAAATATACGTCGATTCTTTCCTCTTTCGGCTGCAGTCTGCGCGGCTGCAGCTTCCTGTCTTGCTTTTTGATATATTCGTATGGTTTCATCTAATTGTCGAAAACGTTTTTCGTCTGATTCTTCTTTTTCCCGAAACAAAAAATCGAGTTCTTTGTTTACCTGTTCTGATACTGTGGAAGCTATGTTTGATGACAAATTGCCTGAGTTTTCATGAATGGCGTCGGAAACAATTCGGCTAAGAATTGTCTTGAATTGAATCATTTTATCATTGTTTTCCATAGCTACGCTTTCTACCGGATAGGGTATTACCTGGCTGATGGGAGAGGGAGATACTTTTTTTTCGATTTCCTTTAACGAATAGCCGTCTTTTTTCATTCGGATAATCTGTTCCAGAAGTTTCATTTCCTTTTCGCTATAGATACGATGTCCCATTTCGTTTCGTGGAATGCAAAGATGTAATTCTTCTTCCCAGAAACGAAGAACATGAGAGCCTACGTGAAGTTTTTTTGCTGCCTGTGAAATCGTGTTTTGTATTTGTTCCATAAGGGAAAACCTCCTACTATGTATTTGTTTCATTATAGCATGAGAAAAATGTCGGATATTGATATATGCAAAAAAGAAGAAAAAAGCGTAGGACATAATTTGACATAATAAAAAGAAAACAGACATCTGTTTGGATGAGATGTCTGTTTTGTGGAAATTATTCTTCACGTATTTCCAAATTGGCAAATTTGGTATATTGTGCCAGCCACTTCAATTTAACCGTGCAGGTAGGACCATTTCTCTGTTTACCTATGATGACTTCCGTAACACCTTTTTGGGTGGAAGAATCTTTGGTATAATATTCGTCCCGGTATAAAAACATTACAACGTCGGCATCCTGTTCGATAGCTCCGGATTCGCGAAGATCGGAAAGAATGGGACGCTTGTCCTCGCGTTCTTCTACCTTACGGCTGAGCTGTGACAGTGCGATGACCGGACAATCCAATTCACGTGCCAGTGATTTCAGAGAACGTGAAATGTCGGAAATCTCCTGTTGTCTGGAAATATTTTTATTGCCACTGTTTCCGGACATTAACTGGAGATAATCAATGATGATGAGTCCGAGTCCGTTTTCAAGCTTAAGCTTTCTGCATTTACTTCGAAGTTCGTTAATGGAAATACTTCCGGTGTCATCTATATACAAAGAAGATTCGCCGAGAATAATGGAGCTCTCGGTGACTTTTGCCCATTCATCATCTTCCAGCGTTCCGGTACGGATGTGCTGGGAATCAACTTTTGAATTCATGGCAACAAGTCGTTTTGCAAGCTGTACTTTGCTCATTTCCAGGCTGAAAATGGCAGTTGGTACGTGATTAATCATGGCAACATACTCTGCAATATTGAGGGCAAAAGCAGTTTTTCCCATGGAAGGACGCGCAGCAATCAGAATCAGGTCAGAAGGCTGAAGACCGGCTGTCCGGTAATCTAAATCACGAAATCCGGTGGAAATTCCGGTGACGGTTCCCGAATTTTGTGCAGCGCTCTGAATACTTTCCAGAGTTTCCAATGCAATCTCCTTGATTGGTGCAAAATCCTCGGAAGAAGCACTACCCTGAATTAATTCAAATATGCTGCGTTCCGTATCTTCCATCAATTCTGAAATGTTTCCGGAATCCTGATAGCATCGGTTGGCAATGTTTTCCGTGATTCTGATAAGTGCTCGCAGTTGTGATTTTTGCTCGACGATATCTGCGTAATATCGAATATTTGCGGAAGTTGGTACGGCAGAAATGATGTTACTTAGGAATTCCACACTGCCAATGTCATCCGGTACATTTTTTTCATGAAGTTTATCGACCAGCGTAACCAGGTCAGCGGGACGTCCTTCCCGGAAAAGCTCTACGATGGCAGAGAACAAAATCCGATAGCGGGAATTGTAAAAATCCTCCTCGTTCAGCTTTTCGGAAGCTAAAACGACAGCTTCCCGGTCTAAGAGCATGGAACCAATGACAGCTTCCTCCGCTTCCTGATTATTGGGCATAATCCTTTTGATTACAGTTTCATCCATGATTATTTTCCTTTAACGATTACTTTTAATTCAGCAGTTACCTTAGGATGCAGACGAATGGGAACCGTATAGGTACCTATATTTTTTATCGGGTCTTTTAACTGCATTTTTTTCTTGTCCAATTCGTAAGAAAGCTGTTCCTGTGCAGCAGCAGCAATTTCTTTTGTTGATACGGACCCGAAAACTCTGCCGTCCTGACCGGCTTTAATCGTGACTTCGACGGATTTGTCCGCCAGTTCTTTGGCAAATTCTCTGGCGTCTTCCAGTTTTTGGGCTGCAACTTTCTCATCGTTTTGTTTTTTTAGTTTGAGATCGTTGAGATTCTTGGATGTTGCCTCTACACCCAGATTTTTCTTGAAAATAAAGTTTCTGGCATAGCCGTCGCTGACATTGACAACTTCACCTTTTTTTCCGACGGATTTAACATCCTGCAACAAAATTACTTTCATTATATGTCACCTTCTTCTTTCATTTTAGTCAAAAGTTCTTTTATCTTTTCACTTCCCTCTTCCAAAGTGCAGTTTTCAAGTTGGGCACCTGCGCTTGTGATGTGACCGCCGCCGCCTATTTTTTCCATGACAACCTGAACATTGAGCTCGTCGATGGAACGGGCACTTATATAAATCTGTCCTTCATAAGCAGTGAGGACAAATGTTGCACGTATTCCCTTTATATCGAGCAGATCATCGGCAATTTTGGCACCGACAATTGTTGGCGATTCGCAGTTATCCGCATTGCATGGAGCAATGGCAAAAGAGTCCATAAATACTTCCATATTCTGAATGGCTTCTGCCCGTACGCGATATTCTTCCATATCAGAACGAAACATTTTTCGTATCCGGATAATGTCGGCACCGGAGCGTCGAAGAAAAGCAACTGCCTCAAAAGTGCGTACGCCCGGTTTGTTCATGAAGTTATTTGTATCAACCATGATGCCGGAGTAGAGAGCGTCAGCCTCCAGCGCCTTGACACGGATTTCTTCGCCGGCGTACTGCAGGATTTCTGCCACCATTTCACTGGACGAAGAGGCAAACGGCTCAATATAGGATAATGTAGGATTCTCAAAGGATTCTTCCGTCTGGCGGTGATGGTCGATTACGACGAGAGAAGAAACCATGGGAATCAAATCCGGTGCATCCGTATATGAAGGACGGTTGACATCCACTACTACGAGGAGAACGCTGTCGCCGTTGCCAATAAATTCCTTCGCGGTCTCACTTGTGACGAAAATATCTTCCGGATAATCTTTGTTATTTTCAAAAAGCTTTAGCAACGGCGCCAGAGAAGATGTAACCTGATTAACTACAATTTTAGTCGGCCGTTCCAGAGATTGGGCAATCCGGTAAATTCCGATGGCACTGCCGATGGCATCAACATCCGGAAGACGGTGTCCCATAATAACAATCTTATCAGCATTTTGAATGGAATCTCTGAGTGCCTGCGCCTTGACTCTTGCCTTGACACGGGTATTTTTTTCCTGTTGAATACTTTTCCCACCATAATATAAAATGTTCTCTTTGGTTTTGATAACAACCTGGTCGCCGCCACGTGCCAGTGCCAAATCAATGGCACTTCGTGCATATTCCTGACGTTTACGGAATGTTGCCGCCTGTATACCGATGCCCATACTAATGGTAATGGCAGTATCGTTACCGACGTTGATTGCACGGATATCATCCAGGAGAGAAAATTTATCTGCCTGTAATTGGGAAAGATACTTATGTTGAAACAGAAAGATGTATTTATCTTTTTCCAGTTTTCTTGTAATGGCATCAATGTTAAGCATGTATTTATTTATTTTTCGATCTACCATGGCAGCCAAAAGTGAGCGGCGCACATCATCCACATTCGCGAGTGACTCGTCGTAATTGTCAATATAGAGAAGCCCGACATCAATTCGCTGATCATAATTTTCGCGAATGTAATGAACGATTTCAGTTTCATCATAGATGTAGATAACATATAATGCATCACCGATACCGACCTGTCCGGCGTTGTTTTTTAATGAATCCGGCGCTTTTTCCAGCGATACAAGCTGTGTAACCGCTTTGTAGTAGGTTTCGCCAATATGAAAATGAAGCTCCCCGGTGCTGTCCCTGTCTTCAGGAAGATATTCCTTTGTCAGTGACGGGATTGCATCCGTAATATGGTAGCTTTTTGATAAATTACAAGAGAAGTGTGAGCGGAAATTTTTGTTATCCCATACACAGGTTCCGGCGGTATCCAGAATGGAAATCGGAATATCCAAATCAGATGCCAGTTTGTTGACGGTTACGTGGAAACGCATGGAATAATCTACCAAATCACGCAGAACAACACCTCGCTTGAAAAAATACAGCATGAATGCGAGTATCAGGTACAGAGTGACATAGGCACTCATAATTAATCCTGCACGTATGTGAACGGTGTAAATCTGAATATTCATGATAACTAAAAGAATACCCAGAAGTAAAGGCCAGCGAAGATAGGATTTCAATGTCCCTTTGATTTGATTCTGTTTCAAAATTCCACCTCCCGATATGGAATCATTATATCATGGATTCTAATTGTTGACAAATGCTATTTAGAAGATGTATGATGAGAGAAAAACGGGAAAAAAGGAAAAAATGACGAAAAAGATATGCGCAGGAGGAATGAAATGTATTGTAAAAAGTGTGGTACGGAATTGAGGGAAAATGACAAATTTTGTTATCACTGCGGAAGAAAGACCGGTATGTTTCAGAGATTTTTTTCAAGCAGGGCACTGGCAGGAAGTATAATAGCCGTTCTGGTGATGATTGTAGTTGTGATTTTTACATACTGCATATGGACGGGAAAATGGAATTCGACTTCAGAAAAAAACACTCAGAATGAAATAAAAAAAGAGATTCAAAAGGAAGAAGTTCAAAAAGAAGACACAGTGATTGCTGCCACACCGGTGGCGACACCCTATATTTCTTATCCGGCAGATGTAACGAAGGAAAAGAAGAAAGAGATGGAACCTTTGACAGACCGACTCATGCCTTTCCTTGCATACAGTGCTTCTTATTATGCGGAGGGAGCACATACATTTCTTTGGAATGATAAAATGGCCACCGTTATGGCGTTGTTCAATCTGGAGCATTACGATAAGACTGTCAGGTACGGTGATTCTATGGATGAAATACAGAAAAAAACAAAAAAAGAGATGAAAAAAATATTTGGCTCAAACCTTAAATACAACTATGTATATGAAGGAAGGTATCCCGGTTATGTATATCGGCCGACAGGGAATACACTGGTGTTTAATGTTGCGCGGATTCCCGGCAAAGAATATAATTTGAAAATAAAAAAGATAACGGAATATAAAGAAAATAAATTTCGTCTTGACGTTGAGGCTTATCTGACTGAGGGGAAAGGCGGCACTAAAGGAAAAAGTCAGAAATATACGGTAACCGCAAAAGCAGATGAAGAGAGTGCCTATGGTTATGTGGTAAGCAAAATAAAGTTAAGTAAATAATGGAAATGGGATTTACGAATCTAAATACGTTTTAGCATGTTTGTGAGAAAAAAAGAGTGCTGTCGGCGAATCGACGGCACTCTTTTGGGTTCGTATGCAATTAATCCAATGTATACGGCATCAGTGATACGTGGCGGGCACGTTTGATTGCAACAGTCAGAGCTCTCTGATGTTTTGCACAGGTGCCGGTGATTCTTCTTGGAAGAATCTTGCCTCTTTCAGACATATAACGTTTCAATTTTGCTACATCTTTGTAATCAATGTAATCATGTTCTTTGTCAGAACAGAATGCGCAAACTTTTTTTCTTCTGCGAGGACCTCTTCTTCTCATTGGAGAATCGCCTCTGTCTTTATTGTAAGCCATCTTAAAACCTCCTATAAAATTCTTGTATCCATCGGGCCGATTTAGTTAAATGGTAAACCGTCTTCAATACCATCCGGAATGTTCATGAAATCATCATTGGCAGCAGCGTTCGGCTGCGGTGCACCTGCACCATAGTTTCCGCTTTGAGAAGCATTGGCATCTGCCGTGCTCTTGCGCTCAGCAAACTCAATTTCTTCTGCAATGATCTGAACGGAGTAAACTTTTTCTCCGTTGTTGTTGGTATAATTATCATTTTGAACACGACCGGACAACAGCATGCGTGAACCTTTGTGAAAATATTTTTCCACAAACTCGGCCTGACGACCGAATGCGGTGCAGTTAAAGAAATCGGTATCGGTATCACCCTGACGTGAAAAACGACGATTTACTGCAATACTAAATCTGGCTATAGCCAATGAATTTTCTCCCTGAGAATAACGAATCTCAGGATCGCGGGTCAGATTACCCATTAAAATTACCTTATTCATGGAAGACTCCTCCTTGTCTTATGCTTCCTGTTTTACGCATAAGTATCTGAGCACGTTGTCCATAATGCGAAGTCTCTGTTCCAATTCGCCCGGCACACCCGGCTCGGCGTCGAACTGAATAAAGTAATAAAAGCCTTCACCCATCTTCTGAATTTCATAAGCAAGTCTTTTCTTGCCCCATTCATCGACGTTTGTAATTGTTCCGCCAAGAGAAGTGATGTATTCTTTTGCTTTCTCGACGGTGGCATTTCTTACTTCGTCTTCAACTTTTGCACTAACAACTAAAGCTAATTCGTACTTATTCATAGTTGCTTGCACCTCCTTTTGGTCTCTGGCTCTTCCTTAAATATTAGGAAGAACAAGGAATATGATTTAATATCACGGAGTTAAATTATAACACAGCGAAAAATGGATTGCAAGAATATTTTAGCAAAATCCGCGAAATCCTTTTTCGACTGTTTTTCGGGAGAGCAGGACGTGATGACCGCATTCCATACATTTTAAGCGAAAATCCATCCCTGTCCGTAGAATTTCCCAACAATTTCCACCGCAGGGATGCGCTTTTTTCATTTTGATTTTTTGACCAATGGTAAATTCCATCTGCGAAACCTCCCATAGAAAACAATTTTATAGAAAATACTTTATCAGCATGACAATGAAAAAACCAAGGAAGAACAGAACGAGAAAAATCTGAAATATGGTGTCGGCTTTGTCTATTTGCCCCTGTATACTGTTTTTTCGCTGTTTGTCATAGTCTACATCACCGTTTATGATATCTTTTATTCTGTTTTTGAAACTGTAATCTTCTGACATATACTTAATTCTCCTTTAATACATCTTCTAAATTGACATTGTCTGAGATATGAACGGTATAACTGTCTTTCCGGAAAGAAACTTTCATGCTGAATCCTTCTTTTTTATTTTTGGGGGAGACAAAAAAATATGCAGTGTAGTTTCCTTTGCTTTCTGTAAAATCGTCAATTTTTATGCAATGTTTTTCGCTTTTTAAGTAATCATAATATTTTCTGGCATCAGAAATCCCGTTATCATTTGCCACATCGGTGTATACATAGGTGGCGGTACCGTAGTCACTTGTGGAATCGACATCAATATCGGACATCGTACAGTCGGTTCCGCATACGGTGGTGATGGATTTCAAATTAAGCCCCAGCATGGTGTGGGTCTCCGGCTTTTTGTAGCCGCAGCCGGTGAAAACCACCACTGCAGCTACTGCCAGAAGAGCGATAAGAAAATTGCGGTTTCTATTGTTTTTCATCAGGCTTTCAATGTATCATACAGTGTTTTGACTGTAGGATAAATTTCCTTGAATTTTGCATATTTATTATCATATTTTGCAGCCAGAGCCGGATCCGGCTTTTCTGTTCCGATAACCTTAACAATTTTATCGGCAGCCTCCTGAACAGAAGCATATTCGCCACAAGCAACTGCTGCGAGCATAGCACCGCCAAGTCCCGGTCCCTCTTCACTTTCAATAATATTTACGTTAATATTAAGGACATTTGCCATAATCTTTCTCCAAAGAGGACTCTTGGCACCGCCACCACAAATTTTGGTTTCCGTAATGTTGATACCTAAATCTTTTGCGATTTCATAGCAGTCACGCATGGCAAAAGCAACACCTTCTAAAACGGCCTGTGTCATGTCGGCACGGGTTGTATCCATGGACATACCGATAAACATGGCTCTTGCATCCGGGTTATTGTGAGGAGAACGTTCACCCATTAGGTATGGCAGGTAAAATACGTGATTTTCACCTAATTTGTCATCGGTGATAGGTTCCTGTTCTTTAGCATAATCTTTTGTCCCGATAATTTCGTCCATCCACCATTTATTACAGGAAGCCGCACTAAGCATACATCCCATTAAGTGGAAATTACCATCTGCATGATCGAAAGAGTGAAGAGCGTTAAAACGGTCCACGCCAAAATCTTTGCTGGAAATGAAAATAGTTCCGGATGTTCCTAAAGAGATGTTACAACCGCCGTCACCTACTGTTCCGGTTCCTACAGCAGCAGCAGCGTTATCGCCGGCACCGGCAGCAATTTTACAGTTAGTAGTAAGTCCAAGAAGAGAAGCAGCTTCTTCTGTAAGCGTACCTGTTACTTCGTAACTTTCGAAAAGTTTAGGCAGTTGTTCTTCTTTTACGTCACAGATTTCCATCATTTCTTTAGACCAGCATTTGTTTTTGACATCCAAAAGAAGCATACCGGAAGCATCGGAGTAATCACAACTGTGAACACCGGTCATTTTGTAAGCGATATAGTCTTTTGGAAGCATAATTTTAGCAATTTTAGCAAAATTATCCGGTTCATTTTCTTTGACCCAGAGAATCTTAGGTGCTGTAAAACCGGCAAAGGCAATATTAGCGGTGTAAGCAGAGAGTTTATCTTTGCCGATTGTGTTATTTAAGTAGTCAACTTCTTTGGTGGTACGGCCGTCATTCCAAAGAATGGCAGGACGAATAACGTTGTCGTCTTTGTCAAGGATAACCAATCCATGCATCTGACCACCAAAACTGATACCGGCAACTTGCGAAGCATCAAAGCCGTCCGTTAATTTTTTAATGCCGTCTACGACAGCATCCCACCAGTCTTCCGGTTTTTGTTCAGACCAACCCGGTTGTGGGAAAGATAATGGATATTCATTGGAAACGATATTACAAATCTTACCATTTCCCTCCATTAAAAGTAATTTTACTGCGGATGTTCCTAAATCAACACCAATATAATACATAATGTACCTCCTGATAATATTGAATTCAGTGAAATGAATCTTGTATGGATAGAAAGCGACCCGCAAGCGAGTCGCTTTCTTATCGTTATCGAATCTGTTTAATTAAGCAAATGGATTTTCTGTCGGATAACGAACACCGGCAGGCTGATTGTAACCAATTTCTTCAACCGGAACACCAATGTACTTAAATACTTCGTATAATGTCTTTCCGAAATGACCGAAAGCAACGGCACCATGGTGAGGATAGTTACCTTCAATCAGTACGTGACGATAGAAACGTCCCATTTCCGGAATAGCGAAGATACCAATAGCACCAAAAGAGCGGGTGGCAACCGGAAGAACTTCACCGTGTGCAATGTAGGCACGAATCTGTGCATCGGAAGTACTCTGTAAACGGAAGAAAGTGATGTCACCAGGTACGATGTCACCTTCCAAAGTTCCGTTCGTAACTTCGATAGGAAGAGAACGAGCCATAATCTTTTGATATTTCATTTCGTGAGAGGAAAGTTTGCAAGCAGCAGTATTTCCACAATGGAATCCCATGAAAGTATCTTTTAATGTATAGTTTCCATATTTGCCTTTGATGTCTTCTTCATATAAATCGGCAGGAACAGAGTTGTTGATGTCGAGGAGTGTTACGACATCCTGGCTGACAACAGTTCCAATAAACTCAGAAAGAGCAC
>CAZGDT010000032.1:0-10537 GCA_964524245.1 uncultured Eubacterium sp.
TTTTGTACGAGCAGCTTCCAAAGCACTTTCCCCATCAAAGGCATAGTCAACTTCCAGACCATCCTGCTCCAGACTGAAACGGATTCCTTTCACAATCAGTTTCTCATCATCAACAACCAATACTTTCTTTGCCATCTGTTCCGCCTCCACTTTACGCACGGTTATACCGTAATATGATTCTTTATTTTACCGAAGACTCCTTCCTTAATGCCGGAAATCTTCATAATATCTTCAATTTTTTGAAAAGTTCCATTCGTCTCCCGATAAGACACAATCTGTGCTGCTTTAGATTCCCCTATTCCGCTCAATGTCATTAATTCTTCAGCTGACGCGGTATTGATATTTATTTTCCCGGAATCAGAGGTCTTTCCGACGGAATCTGCCGCCTCATCCGTCTTTTTCTTTGCTTCTTTTTCTTCCACAATAAGCTTTGTTCCATCCGAAACTTTCTCTGCAAGATTAACGGAAGTCCGGTCTGCTTTTTTTGTAAATCCGCCGGCTTTCTTCACCACATCTACCATGTGCGGTTCTTCTTGAAACGTATACACACCGGGCTTTTTTACGGCTCCACAAATATAAATATATACCATGGATGAAATCGTCTTCTCCGGTTCTTTCTCCTCATATGCTTCATCCGCATCATCCGAGAAATGTTCTGTAATAACCTCTCCGCCATCCTGTCCGGTATTCAGTGTCAGATATATAATACCCGCCAAAAAAAATGCCATGACACCGAGAATTATCTGTATCTTTTTTTTCTTATTCATCAATCTCTCCTTCCTGGCCGGGAAGAAAAGTCGTACAAGTGTATTTTACCAATGTTCTTTCTTTTTGACAATGGAAATTTTTTTATTTCCATTTAAATATTGTTATTCCTGCAATTATAACTGCTGCACCAATACATTTTCTCCATTCAAAAGGCTGTCTGTCTATCCCGAACAAGCCAAACAGTTCAATCAGATATGAAACAATAAGCTGAACAGAAACAATAAAAACAGCAGATCTCGCCGGTCCTACCGCATTCACACTAAAAATAACCGTGTATGTTATAAAGGCACCGATTACTCCTCCCAACAGCATATACTTTGGTGTCACCTGCCACAAACTGCTTACACTGCCGGTTCTACCGGTGATAAACCAGGCAGCCGCACAAACCAGGAAAGCAGTTATCTGTACAAAAGCCGCAGAGAGCCATATACTGCTCTGTTTCGTTACTTCCGTATTAAAAACACCCTGTATACTCATTAAAGCTCCGGAGATTGCAGCCACTAAAATTCCCCACATAAAAAGCACCTCTTTCCGTCTGCCAACTATTATAACAACTCTATACCGTTTAGTATATCCGAAAAAAGATGCTTCTATTCCATTATGTACTATAAAATCTCATCCAAAACAGCAATCATTTCATCAATATCTTTCTTTTCAATTACAAGCGGCGGTACAAACCGAATAACATGTGTCCCCGCACTCATAAGAATCACACCTTTTTCCAATGCTTTCATAATATACGGACCGGCCGGTTCGCTTAGTTCCAATCCCTGCATCAGTCCCATTCCACGCCAATCGGTTACAACATCTTTATTCTTCACAAGTTCATACAATCCGTCCTGTAAATATTTCCCCATCTTCTCAACATGAGACAAAATATCATGCTTCTTAAATTGAGACAGAACCTCAGAAACAGCAACACAGGCAAGCGGATTTCCGCCAAACGTCGTTCCATGGTCTCCCGGAACAAGTGCTTTTGCAATTTCTTTCGTTGTTGCAACGGCACCGACAGGAATTCCATTTCCTATTCCTTTTGCCATAGTTACAATATCAGGACGAATTCCATACTGCTGATACGCAAACATTTTTCCGGAACGTCCCATACCACACTGAATCTCATCGCAAATCATCATGATGTCATGTTCCGTACATAGTTCACGTATTCCCTGAAGAAATTCCCTGTCTGCCGGATAAATCCCTCCTTCTCCCTGTATCGCTTCGACAATAATTGCATACGTGTCATCTGTGACTGCTTCTTTTACACTGTCTAAATCATTGTAATCAGCAAATGTTACACCGCCAAGCATCGGTTCAAATGGTTCTCTGTATTTTGCCGTCCCTGTCACGGACAGCGCTCCCATGCTTCGTCCGTGAAACGCCTTGTTCATGGAAACAATCGCATGACGGTTTTCATGCCCTTTCATAATCGCATACTTGCGGGCCAGCTTCAATGCTCCCTCATTTGCTTCTGTTCCGCTGTTTGCCATGAAAACTTTATCCATTTCGGAAGCCTGAGCCAGTCCTTTCGCTGCTTCTAAAAGCGGTTCCGAATAAAAATAGTTGGAAAAATGAATTCCTTTGTCAATTTGTTTTTTCAATGCTTCCTTAAATGCGTCATCACTATATCCAAGGGCACAGACGGCAATTCCGCCTCCAAAATCCAAATACTTTTTTTCTTCCGTATCATATAACGAAGCCCCTTCTCCTCGTTCTAAAACGACAGGATAACGATTATAAGAATGAATCAGATAATTCTCGGATTCGTCAATTATTTTCTTCATCTTTTCCCCTTCTTTCTATTTCTCATGCGAATACAGTGTTGTATGATTATCAATAATAGCCGTTCCAATTCCTTTTTTTGTATAGAATTCCAACAGAAGACAATGTTCTCTTCGTCCATCCAGAATATGAACACGTCCAACCCCCTGTTCAACTGCTTCTACACAATTTCGGATTTTTGGAATCATACCGCCTCCGATAATCCCCTCATCAATTAGTTTTTCTGCCTCATCAAGTGTTAAAACCGAAATCAGCGTATCCGGATTTTGAGGGTCTTTACATACCCCATCAATATCTGTCATAAAAACAAGTTTTTCTGCATGAATACATTTTGCGACAGCACTGGCTGCGTCATCAGCATTGATATTGTATGCCTGATAATTTTCATCCATACCAATCGGTGCTATAATTGGAATGAAATCTTTTTCTATCAGTGTATCAATCAGATCAGAATTCACGGCTTTTACTTCACCCACATAACCGATATCTCTTCCACCTGCCGTTTTCTTTTCGCAAATCATGGTTCCGCCGTCTTTTCCACTGATTCCAGCCGCCTTAACACCCAGTTTTTCCATCATCTGAACCAAATGTTTATTCACTTTGTTTAAAACCATCTCTGCAACTTCTATCGTTTCATCATCCGTGACACGAAGACCTTCTACAAACTCACTCTTTTTTCCTTTATAAGCAAGCCACTTAGTAATTTCTTTCCCGCCACCATGAACGATAATCGGCTGCATCCCGACCAATTTCAGAAGTGCAACATCCTTAATAACGGATTCCTGCAATTTCTCGTCCAACATCGCACTGCCACCATATTTCACGACTACCTTTTTTCCATTAAAATCCCGAATGTACGGCAAAGCTTCAATCAAAGTCTCTGCTTTCAACATAACTTCCTTCATTTTATCATCCATAGTTTTTCTCCTTTCTCAGCTTCGATAATCTCCGTTGATTTTTACATAATCATAAGTCAGATCACATCCCCATGCCGTGGCAGATTCATTGCCCTCTTTCATGTCGCATGAAACAGCCACCTTATCTTTCCCCAAAAGTTCTGTCGCTTTTTCCTCGCTATATCCGGTTGGAACCCCATCTTTTACAAGCTGAAGCTCTTCACCCTCTGCCCCAAGAATCAAATCAACTTTTTCCGGTTCAAAATCTACTCCCGCATATCCGAGGGCACATAAAATTCTTCCCCAGTTCGCATCCTTTCCAAACACCATCGTTTTCACAAGATTTGAAGTGATAACTGATTTGCTCAGCATTTTCGCATTTTCACGTGAGCGACAATGAAGAACTTTCACCTCCAGCAATCGCGTACAGCCTTCTCCATCAGCTGCCATCTGTTTTGCAAGATCTGTCGTTACATAGCGTAACGCTTCTCTGAAATCTTCGTATGCTTTTGTTCCTTTCTCAATCATCACACCAGATTCCCCATTTGCAAGAACAAGATACGTATCATTCGTTGAAGTATCCCGGTCCACGGATATCATATTAAAACTGTCTGACACGGCTTCTTTTACAAGAATCTGCAGCAATCCCGGATCAATTGCGGCATCCGTCGTCGTAACACTAAGCATGGTTGCCATATTAGGGTGAATCATTCCTGAACCTTTACTCATGCCGCCAAGCGTGACCATTTTCCCGTCCACCAAAAAAGATACTGCCGATTCTTTCGAAACGGTATCTGTTGTCATAATTGCCTCAGCCGCCTTTGTACCGGCTTCCAGCGTATCAGACAATCCTTTCTTAAGTAATAACGCTCCTTTTTTCAATGGTTCTTTTTCCATCTGCATTCCGATAACTCCCGTAGAAGCAGTCAGCACTTCCTCCGGCATTACATCCAGCTGTCCCGCAACTTCCGATGCCATGTAATAATTGATTTCTTTTCCCTCATTACCGGTGCAGGCATTGGCAATTCCGCTATTTAATACAACAGCATGAACCGGATTCTTTTTTTCAACAATATCCATATCCCACCAAACCGGCGCCGCCTTCACGACGTTTGTCGTAAACGTGCCTGCACACACAGCCGGCTTTTGTGTATAGACTAATGCCATATCCGTTCGCCCTTCATATTTTATTCCTGCAGCAGCACTTGCTGCCTGAAAACCTTTCGCTGCCGTTACGCCTCCCTGTATCAGTTTCATGATATTACTCCTTTCCGTTTTTTACGGAACAATCGGCACAAGCCGAAGTCCTTCCGTTTCATCCAGTCCAAACATTAAATTCATATTCTGAATCGCCTGCCCTGCAGCACCTTTTGTAATATTATCCATGGCTCCCATCATTATGACACGCCCGGTTCTTTCATCCATCTTAACATTTACATCCACAAAATTACTGCCTTCTACCCATTTTGTTTCCGGACAGACGCCGTCTTCCAACACTCGAACAAAATATTCATCCTGATAGGTATCAACATATGCCGCACGAATCTGTTCTTTCGTTACGTCTTTCCTATATTTTGCATAAGCTGTAATCAGAATTCCCCGATTCATTGGAATGAGGTGAGGTGTAAAATTCAATGTTACCTTATGACCGCAGGCATAAGAAAGCTGCTCTTCAATTTCCGGCGTGTGTCTGTGTGACGCCACTCCATACGCCTTTATATTTTCATTAACCTCACAATATAAATTGGGTACTTTTGCTCCACGACCCGCACCGGAAGTACCGGATTTTGCGTCGATAATCAGTGTATCCATATCAATCAGTCCGTTCTTAGCCAGCGGATAAACTGACAATGTCGAACAAGTAGGATAACAGCCCGGATTGGCAATCAGTCTTGCCTTCTTTATCTGTTCCCGGTTTCGTTCACACAGACCATATACCGCCTCTTTAATGTACTGCGGACTTTTATGTTCAATACCATACCATTTTTCATAAGTGCCAACATCCTTAATTCGATAATCCGCACTCAAATCAATTACTTTTGCATTTGCCAGAATTTCATCATCAAGCACGCCTGCCAGATATCCCTGCGGAGTCGCCGTAAAAATAACATCAGCTTCTTTTGCAAGTTCATGCAAATCATCACTTTTGCAAACATCCTCTACAATTTGAAACACATTTCCAAATACGGAGCTGAATTTTTCATCAACATAACTGCGGGAACCATACCAGACAATTTCTGCTTCTTTATGTTGCAGAAGAAGTCTTACCAATTCCTGACCCGCATAACCGGTAGCACCAATAATACCAACCTTTATCATAGTGTCCTCCTGTCTTCTGTTCTTTTCCTGTTATCATCTTTTCATAATATTCACTCTTTGTGAATATTTATTCATAATATACATAAACTTCAATTATTATACATCACTTGCTAAAAATATGCAACCGTTAACATAAAATAATTAGAAACAACTAAGAAGAAGCCTATTTTTCTCTTGCATAATATTCATTTGTGGTGTATATTAGAAAAAGATTATCACAAAACTAATGGAGGTTCTATTATGAAAGAAAAAGTTATCTTAGCTTATTCCGGCGGTCTCGATACTACTGCTATCATTCCGTGGCTGAAGGAAAATTTCGATTATGAAGTCATCTGTGTCTGCATTGACTGTGGACAGGGCGAAGAACTGGATGGTTTGGAAGAACGCGCCAAATTCTGCGGTGCCTCTAAACTTTACATTGAAGATGTCATTGATGAATTCTGTGACGAATACGTTGTTCCCTGTGTGCAGGCGCATGCCGTATATGAGAACAAATATCTTCTCGGTACATCCATGGCACGTCCCGTTATTGCAAAACGTCTTGTTGAAATCGCCCGTAAAGAAGGTGCTACTGCCATTTGTCACGGTGCTACCGGAAAAGGAAACGATCAAATACGTTTTGAACTTGGCATCAAGGCCTTAGCTCCTGACCTGAAGATTATCGCTGCATGGAGAAGTGATAAATGGACAATGGACTCTCGCGAATCTGAGATTGAATACTGCAAAGCACATGGCATTGATCTTCCGTTCTCTGCTGACTCCAGCTACAGCCGCGACCGTAACCTGTGGCATATCAGCCATGAAGGACTGGAATTGGAGGATCCTGACAACGAACCTAATTTTGATCATCTTCTTGTTCTCGGCACAACACCGGAGAAAGCTCCAGAAGAGGGTGAATACGTAACCATGACATTCGAGTCCGGTGTTCCAAAAAGTGTCAATGGAAAAGAAATGAAAGTTTCAGATATCATTCGCACATTAAATGAGCTCGGTGGAAAACACGGTATTGGAATTGTTGATATCGTAGAAAATCGTGTTGTAGGCATGAAATCCCGCGGTGTTTATGAAACTCCGGGCGGAACAATTCTTTATGAAGCTCATCAGCAGCTGGAAGAATTGATTTTGGACCGTGACACCACTACCGTAAAAATGGATATGGGTAATAAGCTGGCTCAAATCTGCTACGAAGGTAAATGGTTCTCACATCTTCGAGAAGCTGTACAGGCATTTATCGAATCCACACAGAAATATGTAACCGGCGAGGTTAAATTCAAACTTTACAAAGGAAACATCATCAAAGCAGGAACAACCTCTCCATACAGCCTTTACAATGAAAGCATTGCTTCCTTTACAACAGGCGATTTGTATGATCATCACGATGCGGAAGGCTTCATCAATCTCTTTGGACTTTCAACCAAAGTCCGTGCCATGAAAATGGCTGATGTAGAAAGCAGCAAATAATACTACATATTCTCTAATAAAAGAAGGTACTGCCGGAAACACCGACAGCACCTTCTTTTTATTCACTCATTGATTCAATTACTCTTCCGATTCTTCAGTCAATTCTTCATCCGGTTCCTCAGCCTCTTCAGTAAAATCCTCAACCATCTCCGCCATTTCTTCCGGCTGATCCGGGGTTTCAACTTCGTCTAATTCTTCAAACTCCTCTGTCGAACCAAACATGGAAAATTCCTCGAAATCGTCACTTTCATTCTCATCTGATTCCATAATTGTTGCCGCAGCAGCATCTAAATCATAGTCCGTTGACATTTCCTCATCCTGCTCATAATCACCGGCAACATATGAATCCGTTTCTTCATCCGTTACAAACTTCGCAACTTCCGAATCCAGACGTCTGCTGACATCTTCCGTTACGCGGATACTGTTCTGAATGTCCGTCATACTGTCTGTCAGTGCCGTCACAGACTCCGACACACCGGATACCTGATTGGAACTGTCATTAATTGTCTCTGAAATCTCATGAATCAGGGCAGCCATCTCATGCATTGTATCTTTCAACTCGGTTGCGCTTCCGGCAAACTGCAACATAATCGTATCAATACGATTTGCATCTTCATTATACTGATTACCGGTATTAACCAGATTATCATAATCCGGCATTACCTCATCCTGAATAAATGCCAGCATCTTATTCGAATTACTTGCCAGTTCACTGACAGAAGCATTCACTTCCTTACTAATTTCCTGAATATTATTTGCTGTCTCACGGCTGGAATCTGCAAGCTTACGGATTTCATCCGCAACAACCGCAAATCCCTTTCCGACCTCCCCTGCACGAGCCGCCTCTATGGACGCATTCAGGGCAAGAAGATTTGTCTGAGAAGAAATTTCCAAAATATCATTTGTCAAAACATCAATTTTTTCAACATCTTTGCTCTTTTCCAATGAGCTCTGTAACAAATGATTGATTTCACCGGCCATCTCACCTGTCATCTTGCGGCGTTTCTGACCATTTTCCTGAAGGCTGTTTGCTCTTTCCTTTATTTCCTTCGCGAAACCGGAACCTTTTCCTGCTTCCTCAGCAATCTGTTCCATCGCCTGATATACACCGGCCGCCTGCTCGTTCAGATTATCTGCGTGATTCGCTACTTCCTCCATGCTGCAGGAAAGCTTTTCCATCACTTCTGATACTACCTTGATATCTAAGTTGGATGTATTTACACCGGTGAACACCTGCTCAACATTTCCCTGAAGTTCCACTGCATCCGATTTGATTTCTATAATAATGTCTTTCAACAGCTCTATGAACTTATTAATACCTACAACAAGAGTTCCGACTTCATCATTCGTGTTCACCTGAATCGGCGACGTCAAATCTCCATGTTCTTCTTCGATGCTTCTTACAATACCATTCAATTGACGAATTGCATACTTCGTCGGACGAAGAATCGTCGTAAGAACAATCAGAATACAG
Source organism: uncultured Eubacterium sp. (assembly GCA_964524245.1). GTDB lineage: Bacteria > Bacillota > Clostridia > Lachnospirales > Lachnospiraceae > Eubacterium_F. The sequence continues at coordinate 8,698 of CAZGDT010000032.1, forward strand.
AATGCAACCGATACAATCAGCATGATAATCAGTACAATAAATGCCAATGTACTTTGTGAGGCAGCAGAATTTAATGAATCCTGAGCTCCCTCAACCTTTTCTTTACAAAACTTCTGCATCTCATCAATTGAACTCTGGAATTTCTTGTAAAAAGGCTCTGCCGCTTCGTTCAGATTATTCATTCCGTTAATCTCGTAATCATCAATTCCTTTTCGGGTAGTTTCTACACTATTACTAAAGGAAACATACGCCTTTTTAAATTTTTCATAAAATTCTTTTTCGTCATCTCCTACACTTTTTTCCGATATGGTATTAATATTTTTCTCCATTCGCTGTGTAGCTTCCTTAATATCTGACTTGAGCTGCTTCAAATCATCATCATCAAAAGCCGTCATGTACCGCGCCAGCTTATACTGCAGTAATACAAAATCACGCTCTACCTCACCTGTCATCTCCGTTATCGTCATGTAATTGTCACTAATAGACTTGGCAGCTGAGTTCATCTGTGTGATTTTCGAATAAATCAGCGCGGAGCAAAGTCCACATACGATTGCCAAAATACAAAACGGCACCATAATTTTCAAACCAATCGACTTTCTCATAGCAAAATCTCCTTTTTTATGTATATATTTTAATTCAGGTCAAAATCTTATCATGATTATAGCATTGCTCCGTCCAAAAAACAATAAACAAAGTCTAAAAAAACGGTTTTTTCTACTTTTCTTTATTGATTTCACATACATCATACGGTGTACTCTGATAAACATAGTAATTTAACCAGTTACTGTAGAACAGCTGACCTGCCGAACGCCATCTGACAATCGGTTTATTCGCCGGGTCATCGCCCGGAAAATAATTAACGGGAACATTCGGATTCAATCCTTTTTCCAAATCCCGGAAATACTCTTTTGCAAGCGTATCCGTATCATATTCAAGATGTCCTGTCATAAAAAACTGCCGGCTGTCTCTTCTCTTGATAACTGTCACGCCTGCTTCTTCTGAAACGGCAAGCACTTCCAGTTCCGATATTTTTTCAACATCCGTCTGTCTTACTGTCATTGCTCTGGACTGCGGGCAATAAAAAACATCATCAAATCCTCTGAACAAAGGAGAGCTTCTTTTCAAAACCCGGTGCTCATACACACCGGATAACTTTTCTTTTCGGTCAACCCGCTGAATTCCGTAATGATAATACAAACCGGCAAACGCCCCCCAGCACATGTAAAGGGTACAGTGAACGTGAGTTTTGGACCATTCCATAATATGGCATACTTCATCCCAGTAATTCACATCTTCAAAATCCGTATAATCAAGCGGAGCCCCCGTAATAATCATACCGTCAAAATACCGGTCTTTGATTTCATCAAAGACACGATAAAATGTTTCCAAATGACTTGGTGCCACATGTGTCGGCCGATAACTGCTTGTCTGCATGAATTCCACATCGACCTGTAATGGTGTATTAGACAGTTTGCGGAGAAGCTGCGTCTCCGTCTCTATCTTCGTCGGCATAAGATTCAATATCAATACATGCAAAGGACGAATATCCTGGTGCATGGCACGGTATTCCGTCATAACGAATATATTTTCACTTTCTAAAATCTTCTGTGCAGGTAACGAATCCTGAATCTTAATTGGCACAATAACCACTCCTAACTGCGTATTTTCGTAATTGACATTGTAACACACGCCTATCCTGATTGCAAGAATCATCTCTGTCCTGTCTATCTCCAGCTCGCCGGAAACAAATATTCTTCCCGGTTTTCCAATGTATCAAAAGTGTAGCCGGGTCTTTGACACTTTGTTTTCCGTTTCATTTTCTCAATCCCCTATAACTCAG
>CAZGDT010000033.1:0-10436 GCA_964524245.1 uncultured Eubacterium sp.
AGCATCTGCCAGTGTATAATAAGAATCAATCAGCTCAGACGGAGCCGCAAATACCATAACATCCTGCACCATTCCGTCTTCCCCATTTTCATGAGGTTTTCCCTGCGTAACATATGAGAAAATATATTTTTCTGCATCAATCGGGAATAAATCAGGCACTTTTGCCATAACAAGCGGATGAATTTTCGCTTTCTTCTTTACCATGGGAATACTCATCTCACGGCTGGCAACTTTGCCGGATGCCACTGTGAAAATAACATCCTTTGTTCGTATTCCTTTGTCCGCACAGGCCTTACGGATACGAATGGCAAGTTCCGAAACATCTGCAATAAAGCCGTCTTTCACAGCATTTTCCGGCGTTGGAAAACGCACACACCCATATACGGTAGGGGCGGAACCGGAATTCTCCATATGCACAATCTGCACCTCTTTGGCACTGATGCGTACAACAATCACCTTTTTAGCCATCTGTAACATCCTCCTAAAAACCATCTTTACCATTTTTACAACACACATTTATCATATGCTCTGAAAATGGCAAAGTCATCAATAAATAAATGTCTGCATATACCAGTTCAACAACGTATCGCCCCATAATAATACAATATAAATTCCGAGAGCAAAATACGGGGTCGTCGGGAATCTCTCATCTTTTCCCTTTTTCCCGGCCATCATAACAATTCCCTGAATGACAATTCCGATCAGACAGCCGATAATCAGGGCAAGCAGCACATGTCCCCATCCCAAACACAGGCCGGCGCATGTCATCAATTCAATATCACCATATCCCAGCCCTTTTTTTCCTGTCAGTTTCTTAAACAAAACCGCACACAAAAGAAGAAATATACCCGAAAAGAAAAATCCGGCCAAATAATACAGCCATTGTTCTTTATGCAGGATTAAATGAATAACCCCGATTACCAAAATAATTCCATCCAATACACTGGGAAACATCATTGTACGGAGATCAATCATGGCAATCACAAGAAGGACGGAAGACATAAGGCACCAGAGAACACTGTCTGCATTCCAACCGCATATGGAAAAAATCAGGATATAGATAAGTCCATTGGCAGCTTCCACCAGCGGATACTGAGCAGAAATCTTCGCCCCGCAATACCGGCAGTGCCCACGCAGGAACAGCCAGCTGAACAATGGGAACAAATCCAACCATTTTAATTTATGCCCGCAGCTCATACAATGAGAGCCCACCGTGACAACACTTTCCTTCTCCGGCATTCGATATATGCACACATTGAGAAAACTTCCAATGACAATGCCATATAAGAATGTGAATATGTAAAGGATAAGGTTTTCAAATGTCATAGCGGGCTCTCTCCTTAGCGTATGAATAGGATTCGTTCAGCTGATATTAGTTCGACGAATCATTCGTCGGAGCACTTGTAAACGGATCATCATCCGAATCTTTTGCCGGGCCTGATTCACTTCCGATATATACCTCATATCCTCTTGTTGCATCTTTTTTGAAGTAGAATTTCTTGCCTTTGCAGTTCTCAGAAGACAATGCTGTCTCTGTCGTTGCAAGATCTTTTTCAAGATAGCTTTCAATCTTTTTCTTCAAATCAGCACTCAAAGCGGTAGACGCTGTAGCTGTAGACGGTACATTGTTTGCATACTTCGGATCAGAAGCTGCTGACTTAAATGCCGTAGCCACCTCATTCAATGCCGCACGGTCTGTCGACTCGCGGCTGCTTTCCAGATAAGGAAGTACTACCAGTGCAACAACACCAATCAGAATTGCCATGATGGCAATTACAATGATTAACTCAATCAGGGAAAATCCCTCTCTCTCACCACTTAAATACTTCTGAAGTTTCTTTTTCATAGTTCCATCTCTCCTTTTTTTTACTCCTGCACCATACCGATACAGGGCATTCTTTATACCATTATACCCCTAAAACAGACATGTTTCAAGGATTATTTGGTCAATTTTTACAAAATTTTAAGAAAACTGACAATCTATCATGCATTACCTGCATTCTGATAAATAGAAAGCATAGGCATCATAACCGCTCCTACCACGCCGCCTACTACAACAGCCAATACAACAATAATGAGCGGCTCCATCGCCGATGTTAGATTCTTCGTGGCTGTTTCCACTTCCGATTCGTAATATTCCGCTACTTTATCCAGCATCTGTTCCGTCGTACCGGTCTCTTCTCCGATTTTCAACATGTGTGTTACCATGGGCGGAAACACACCGGATGCTTCCAAAGGCTCTGACATGGGAATTCCCTGCATAACTTCCTCTCTACAGTCCTTTACAGCCTTGCGAATCACTCTGTTCTCAATGACATTTCCCACGATTTCAAGTGCCTCAACCAAAGGAACGCCGGACATAATCAGCGTTGACATCGTCATGGAAAATTTTGCAGCTGCATTTTTTACCGAAAAATTTCGAAACATTGGAATCTTCAATGCCGTCCAGCTGGTTAATTTCTTACCCGGTTCCGTTTTTTTGCCGCACACGATAAAGATAATCAAAGCAATCACGCCTCCCAGGACGGCAATCAGATTACTTGTCATAAAATCGCTTAACGCAATAACGGCTTTTGTCAGCATAGGAAGCTCTTCCCCCATACTGTCAAATGTCTGCTGAAAATTGGGAACTACCGTAGTCATCAGCACGATAATAACACCAACTGCAACAATCATAACCACAACCGGATATATCATCGCTGACTTTACCATGGAAGAAAGTTTCATGTCTTTATCAAACTGCGTGCAAATACGGTCAAATGCGATCTCAAGATTACCGGTAGCCTCACCGGCCGCCACCATATGTATCAGCAGAGACGGAAAAATTTTGCCTTCCATCTCCATGGCTTCTGCCAGACTTTCTCCCTTTTCAACACTAACCATAACATTATAAAGGGCTTCCCGGAGATATTTATTCTCCGTCTGATCCTGCACCATGCGAAGACCGTCAATTACGGTAACACCGGCTGTCAGAATGCTGTAAAACTGCTTACAAAATACGGTAATATCTTTCTTTTTTACCGGATTACCAATCGTAATATTCCAGCTGGCATTGGCAAGATCCACCGTCTCCGTAAGTTCCAGCACAACGCTGCCGTCATTTTTCAGCTTCGTCATGGCAGCGTCTTCACTGACCGCCTCCATCGTGCCGCGTTTTTCTTTTCCATACTTGTCTGTAATCAGATATTTGTATTTTGCCAAAACACTTCCCCCTTTTCTCCTGTTTATCCCTTTTAGAATCCACCTGTACTAAATGAATTATCCTGTTCCTGCCATGACATATCCTGCCAGCTTTCGCTTTGTATACCGGAACTCCCTGCAGGAATCCGTCTTCTAAGATTCGACTTATCCTGCGCAAATGTCATCGCATCTTCCGCACTAATCTGATGCGTGCGGAATAATTCATACAGCGCATCATCCATTGTAATCATTCCACTCTGTCTGCTTGTTTGTATAACGGAAGGAATCTGATGCGGTTTTGCTTCACGAATCAGATTGCGTACGGCACTGTTGGCATACATAATTTCAAAAGCAGCCACGCGGCCGGAACGGTCTGCTTTCGGAAGCAGCTGCTGTGAAATAATTGCCTCAAGCAGCGTGGCAAGCTGTAAACGAATCTGAGCCTGCTGATGCGTAGGGAACACATCGATGATACGCTCTATGGTTGGAACGGCACCTATCGTGTGCAGTGTTGAGAGAACAAGATGTCCCGTCTCGGCTGCAGTAACCGCCGTAGCAATCGTATCCAAATCACGCATTTCCCCCACTAGAATAATGTCCGGATCCTCTCGAAGAGCGGCACGAAGCGCGCCAGCATACGATTGTGTATCAATCCCCACTTCTCTCTGATTTACAATCGATTTCGCATGACTGTGAAGATATTCAATCGGATCTTCAAGTGTAATAATATGCCGGTTCTGCGTCTGATTAATAATATTAATCAAAGATGCAAGTGTTGTGGATTTGCCGCTTCCGGTGGGACCCGTTACTAAAATCAGTCCTCTCTTTTTCGTAACAAGTTCAAGAACCGATTCCGGAAGTCCGAGTGCCTCAGGCGCCGGTATTTCCGTATTTACGAGACGGATAACGAAAGACATGGTTCCTCTCTGCTTAAATATATTGACACGAAAGCGCCCCACGCCCTTTATGGCATAAGAAAAATCCACTTCCCCTTCCCGATTAAAACGTTCAACAAGACGCCCCGGTATCATCTGCTCTACCAGTGCCTTGGAATCCGGCGGGAGAATTTTTCCGTCTGCAAGATCCATCAATTCACCGTTTACCCTGCATTTAGGCGGGATTCCAACCGTAACATGAACATCGGAAGCCCCCATTTTTCTTGCTCTTGTAAGCAAATCGTCAATTGTCATTGTAACCTCCCTATTCCGTCGCAATTCTCTCCACTTCAGCAATGGATGTGACACCATTCAAAACAAGTTTTGCCGCGCCGACACGTAATGTCGTCATCCCTTCTGACAGAGCAACTTTCTGTATTTCATCTGCACTTCCTCCCGCCGCAACCACTTTCCGAATTTCCGGCGAAACAGTCATGATTTCATAAACACCGATTCGTCCGCGATAGCCCGTTCCATTACAAAAAGCACACCCCTGACCGTTAGGTTCAAAAATGGGAGGCGCTGCATTGCCCCGTAAATGGAGACGCATTTTATCTTCCTCCGTCATGGAACGCTGTCTCTTACACTTCGGGCAGAGGCGTCTGACAAGACGCTGTGCGATAATTCCCACTGTAGAATCGGCAATCAGATATGGTTCGACTCCCATATCAGCCAAACGTGTAATCGTGCTTGCCGCACTGTTCGTATGAAGCGTACTGACAACCAAATGCCCCGTGATGGCGGCCTTTACTGCTATACCTGCCGTTTCTTCATCTCGAATCTCACCAATCATTATAATATCCGGATCCTGACGCAGAATCGAACGAAGTGCTGAAGCAAATGTAAGCCCTGCCTTTTCGTTAACCTGAACCTGATTGATGCCATCAACGTCAGCTTCTACAGGGTCTTCTACCGTGACAATATTTACACTTCCCTCATTCAGTTCGCTTAATACCGTATATAATGTTGTAGATTTACCGCTTCCGGTAGGCCCTGTTACCAATATGATGCCGTGCGGCCGGTGTACGAGATCTTCAAAACGGCGCATCTCCTCCGCAGGAAATCCAAGTTCACTTTTATCTCTTGTAAGCGCTGACTTTGAAGCCAGACGCATAACAATCTTCTCCCCGAACGTCGTGGGCAGACTGGATACACGAATATCATACTCAACCCGCTCAAAACGCTGTGTCATACGGCCGTCCTGCGGCGCCCTTTTTTCAGAAATATTCATGCCACTGATAATTTTAATACGGGCAATGATGGCATTTAACAACTCCTTCTCATATCTCATCATTTCCTGCATGACACCATCAATTCGAAAACGGACGCGGACACTGTCCTCAAGCGCCTCGATATGTATGTCACTGGCCCGTTCGTTCACAGCCTGTTCAATAATCTTGTTTACAAGAAGAACAATCGGCGCATTATCAACTTCCTCATGTGTCTCTTCCTGCTTCTCGCGGGCATTCTGCTGTTCCCTTCTTTCTTTTGAATAAGTTTCTGCCATTCTGGCAACCTGTTCATTCCCATAATAACGTTCTATACCGAAACGTATGTCGGAAGGTGTTGCCACCATCGCTTCAATCTGCATATTGGTCACGATGGAAAGGTCATCAATGGCAATGATATCCATAGGATCCGCCATCGCCACCCTGAGAATGTTCATATTATCCGGATCCAGTTCAAAGGGAACGACATTATGTTTGCGCACAATCGCCTCCGGCAAAAGTGCAATCACCTCAGGCAGAAGTTTCGCTTCCCTGATTTTCGCAATCATGAATCCCATTTGCTGGTGAAGTGCTTCCGCTATTTCGTTCTCATCCGTAAAATTCAATTCAATCAGTGTTTCGCCAAGTTTAAGTCCAAGCTCTTTCTGCTTCGCTAACGCTTCCCCCAGCTGTTCATTTGTAACCACACCGGCATCTACCAGTAAATCGCCTAAACGCTTTCTTTTTCTACCTATCATATGACGCCACCTTTAGTTTTCTGTCTTTTCTTTCGTTTCTTCTTTTTCATTTTTCACTCTGCGCAGCCGGATACCGGCAAAAATACCGACAGCCGCCACTGCACCAAACATCACAAGGCGAATCAGATAATACAAAAAAGCTTCTAAAACAGATGCACCTTCCATACTTAACACCTTCCTTGTTTCATTTTATTCATAACCCCATGCAGACATAACCTGTTATCTGCGATTTGCCAGTTCACGGGTAATATCTTCCCACGTCAGACCGCATTCAGCCATCAGCACCATCATATGATACAGAAAATCCGATATTTCATATTTCAACTCCTCGGAATCCGGATTCTTCGCTGCAATAATGATTTCGGAAGCCTCTTCTCCGCATTTTTTCAAAATCTTATCAATTCCCTGTGTAAAGAGATAATTTGTATAAGAACCTTCTTTCGGATTTTTCTTTCTTTCTTCAATCGTTTTGAAATCTTCCTGAAGTATCGTCAACGGGTTCGTATCAACATAATCTTTTTTGGCCAGTTCACGGAAAAAGCATGTATGCGAACCGGTATGACATGCTGCCCCTATTTGATGAACTTTCGCCAATATCGTATCTTTGTCGCAATCAAGTGAGAGTTCTTTAACATACTGATAATGCCCGGAAGTATCTCCTTTGCACCACAGTTCCTGACGGCTTCGGCTAAAATAGGTCATTTTGCCGGTCTCGCAGGTCGCACAATAAGACTCTTCATTCATATAGGCAAGCATAAGCACCTGACCCGTACGATAATCCTGAACAATACACGGAATCAGTCCTTTTTCGTCCGTTTTGAACTCTGAAAAAGGAATCGCCGTTTCAAATGTATTCATTTCAATTCCGACATTCTACATATTACGCTTTACTTTATACAAATCACGTCTCTCAAAATAATTGGTCGCTACTCCTTCAACACCATCTATCTGCAGTAAATCCTCTAAATCATTTCGAAGCAGACTGTCACGAATAATAACCGTCTTCCCACATGCGGAAATCTTCTTCTTTAGCGGTTCACCGGTATTCACATGTTTCAAAAGAAGCGTAGAAACCGGAAATGATATTTTCTCAAAAGCAAGATCTTCATCCACTTCCACCAGAATCTTATCCTCACCAAATCTGGCAGCCGCCTCCCGAATTACATTTTCGTCCGGACAAATCTCGTATTTAATAACCACTCTGTCTGCACCGGTATAAAATGCTTTTTTTACATCTTCAAAACGTGCCGCATACATTCCCACGATAAAAGGAATATCAATTTTTTTGTCTATTTCTTTGAGAGCCGCCAGAAACTCCTCTCTTTCTTTTTCTATTTTGGAATAATTATATAAAAATAATTCATCCGCTCCCGCGAAACAATAATCTTCTGCCATGGTTACGACGTTAACCGACAATTCATTTTCACCATTGATAAACGGTATCAGTTTTTTATATGCCATGTCACTTCTCCTCTCTTTAATCAAAGTGTTCCTTTGGTTGAAAGAACACCCTCAATTCTTTCGTCCGTCTGCGATGCCATGTCCATGGATTTGGCAACTGCCTTGAACATCGCCTCCACTACATGATGCGTATTTTCTCCCGCTATCTGACGGATATGCAGATTCATCTGCACGCCGCCGGCAAGCCCCATGAAAAATTCTTTCACGACTTCCGTTTCCATTGTTCCCAGACGCTCAGCTTTCAAATCAGCCTCAAAAGAAAAATATGTCCTTCCCGAAAAATCAAGTGATGCCAAAACAAGAGCATCATCCATGGGAAGAACAAAATATCCAAAGCGGGCAATTCCCTCTTTATCTCCAAGTGCCTGCATAAATGCCTGTCCGAGTACAATACCGGTATCTTCTACCGTATGATGAGCGTCCACATACGTATCTCCCTGAACCGTCACTGCCAAATCAAACAGTCCGTGTTTTGCAAACCCTTCTAACATATGGTCAAAAAAACCTATCCCGGTATGTATGTCATATCGGCCGGTACCATCCAGTTCCAGCTCTACCGTAATCTCTGTCTCTTTCGTATCTCTCTCACATCTTGCGAAGCGGCTCATACTTTTTCCTCCTTCTGACTTACACAGAACATCTTCTTTCATTATAGCGTTTCAAACTGTAAAAAGCAAGGTTTTAGCACAAGTTTTCGTCCTGCCGTTCATCCTTCCAGCGTTCATATAAATCAGGTCTTCTTTCTTTGGTTCTCATCACAGACTGTTCTTTTCTCCATTGCCGTATTTTTTCATGATGACCGCTCAACAAAACATCCGGCACCTCTCTTCCATATATTTCAACCGGTCTGGTATACTGCGGATATTCCAGAAGCCCATCCGAAAAACTTTCTGTCTCTGCCGAGTCTTCATTATTCAAAACTCCCGGCACAAGCCTGGCAATGGCATCCATCATCACCAGCGCCGGAAGCTCTCCGCCGGTCAGAACATAGTCACCAATTGATACATAGTCAGTGACAATTTCCTCCAGAACACGCTCATCTACTCCCTCATAATGACCACACAAAAAAACAATGTCATCTTCGTTCGAAAACGCCCCTGCCATTTTCTGGGAAAAAACTTCTCCCTGCGGAGTGAGATATATCACACGGGGTCTTTTCCCGGTTTCGCTGCATATTTGTTCATAACAACGATATATCGGTTCTGCTTCCATAACCATTCCGGCACCGCCGCCGTACGGATAATCATCTACTTTACCATGTTTATCTGTTGTGAAATCACGAATATTCATAACCTTCAGTTCAATTTTTTCTTCCCTGACAGCCCGCCCCATAATACTTGTGTTCATTGCCTGCTCAATCATCTCCGGAAATAATGTCATTACGTAATATTTCATTCCATCAGCCCTTTCATAATATGGGCTGTTACAACGCCCTCCTCTGTATCAACTTTTTTTATACATTCAGGAATCACGGGAAAAAGAACTTCTTTTCCCTCTTCTGTCCGAATCACAAAAACATTGTTTGCTCCGGTCTCAATTACATCCGTAACTTTTCCGATTATCTTCCCCTCTTCTTCCTCTACTACACGGGCACCGATAACATCACAAAGATAATACTGTCCTTCTTTCAACGGAAGTGCATTTTCCCTCGTTACCATCAAATCACATTTCCGGAATTTTTCCACATCATTGATGGAATTGAATTCCTTGAACTTTAAAATCACTATATTTTTGAAAAACTTTGCCGACTCTACATGCAAAGTCAGATTTCCTTCCTTCGTTATTAAAATTACTTCGTCACATTTCTTAAATCGATTCACGTCATCCGTGGTTGGAAAAACTTTTACTTCTCCTCTTATTCCGTGTGTCGTGGTGACAACGCCTATTCGCAGCATATCATCCATATGTTTTCTCCTTCCTTCTCGCAGACTTCGTCTGCTCGGTCGCGGGCTTCGCCCTATGGTTTTTCGCCGTGTACCTCGCAGACTTCGTCTGCTCGGTCGCGGGCTTCGCCCTATGGTATTTCAGAAAAAGTTTTTCTCTTGTGTAAACACAAGAAAATCTTTTTCTGAAATACCGCACGGCTCATGGCCATCACGTAAAACACCCCGCAAGCTTGGCTTGCAGGGTATCCCGGTGTGGAAACCACACCCATATCCTTATTGAATGTCTACCATGATTTTTTTATCACATTTGGAGCCGGCAGCACGAACTACCGTACGAATTGCTTTTGCAATCCGTCCCTGTTTTCCGATAACTTTACCCATATCCTCAGGCGCTACCGTAAGAGTCAAAACAATTTGCTTTTCATCTTCCGTCTCTGTGACAACGACATCTTCCGGACTGTCTACTAATGCACTAGCAATCACTTCTACTAATTCTTTCATTACCAGCCCTCCTATTTTTCAATACCTGCCTGTTTAAATAAACGAGCCACAACGTCAGTCGGCTGAGCACCATTCTGCAGCCATTTTTTTGCTGCTTCCTCGTCTACTTTTACAACACATGGTTCCTGATTTGGGTCATAAGTACCGATCTCTGCGATATTTCTTCCATCTCTTGGAGATCTCTCATCAGCAACTACAATTCTATAAAATGGTGACTTCTTCTGACCTAATCTCTTTAATCTGATTTTTACTGCCACGTCTTTCACCTCCTTATCTCTTTCTAATTATTTATCCTTAAAGGATCCACTTAGGAAATCCTTTTGAAAAACTGAATCACATCCCGCCAAAAGGAAACTTAAAGCCGCCGAATCCGCCGCGTTTTCGTCCTTTTCCTGACATCATTCCGGACATCTGTTTCATCATTTTACGGCTCTGTTCAAACTGCTTTATCAGCCGGTTCACTTCACTGATGTCTACTCCGGCTCCGGCTGCAATCCGTCGTTTTCT
>CAZGDT010000034.1:0-10410 GCA_964524245.1 uncultured Eubacterium sp.
CATTTAAAGAAAGGAAATTTGGGGAGGGTGACAACCACCCAAAAAAATTCCGTATAAGAACAAAGGAGTGAATGAAAATGAAGAAAAAAATAGTGTCTCTAATGTTGGTACTGGGACTTATGCTGACATTATGTCCGATGCAGGCTTCGGCAAAACCAAAGTTAAACAAAAGCAAGGCGACATTATATGTTGGAGAGACAGTGACTCTTAAAATGTCCGGGACAAAAAAGAAAGTCACATGGAAATCCAACAAAAAAAGTGTTGCTGCCGTCTCTAAGACAGGGATGGTCACGGCAAAGAAAATGGGAACGGCAAAGATTACGGCAAAATCGGCAGGGAAAAAGTATGTGTGCGAAGTCAGAGTGAGCAAATTACCAAAGACTTATGCAACTGTTAATGGAAAAAGAGTAAAAGTCGGAAAAACTGCCATGTTAACTTACAAGATTCAATCCCGAATAAAAATTTCAAACATTATGATACATAGCAGTTATGACAAAAAGGGATTGCAGATTTTAACGGATGATGAAAAAAGATTTACAACATGGTTATGTAATAGTTACATCCCGGACTACGAAGACGAGGGAAAGGTTTACGACCTGTATGAGCTGGTAAGTATAAAGCCAAACACAACAGAATTTATCTATCAGGATGTTGATTGCAAAAAGGCAAAAGTATTTGATAAATTCAAAGTGAAAGCATTAAAGAGCGGGAACTACACCATTAACACGGAAATTACCTGTTGTCCTTCTACCAGCGGCCGCTTGAAGGCAAAGGATTATACCGTACAAACAATCGTTAAATAATGGGGAGGGGTATAATATGAACAAATTAACAAAAAGAATACTGGCAATGACAGCCATCGCGGCAATTGCCGTCACTTCCATCAATTTTACGCCAAAAGCAGATGCTGTGGCTGCAGTTACGCCGGAAAATCCATTTGTTTCTACTTATGTGGGAACAGAAGGCAAAAGTGTCTGGGACACAGTATATTTCGGCAATTATTGGCAGAGAAAATGTGACATGCCAAAAAATGCGCCCCAAATAACACAAAACACGGTATGGACGGATACGGAAACAAACCAGCGTTATCTGCTCTGTACGGATGGTAACTGTTTTTTGTGGGAACCGATTAAATGGCGTATACTGCAAACAGATGGTAAGGAAGCATTCTTAATGGCAGACCAGACATTGGACTGGGCAAAATACGATAGTGACGAATGTATCCCCGGCGAAAATGACACAGAAGAATTTATTCCCTGGGAAGAGTGCGATTTACGTGCCTGGTTAAATGACGATACAACGGATGGAAGCGGATTCTATTCTACCGCATTTACCGATAATGAAAAAGAAGCAATAAAGGAAGTAACTGTTGACAATACTACCGCCAACCCGGAAACAGGTCTTACCGGCGGTAATGATACAACAGATAAAATCTATCTTCTTTCTGTTAACGAAGCACTTACTCCTCAATATGGGTTTAGCAGTGACCGTTACGAAGCAGAAAGCCGTGCATCACAAATCAGTGATTATGTAAATTTGCACGGTGGAACTTTTATGAGTGCTGCCGGTAACGAATTACAGGAATCGACGAGCGCCAATACTTACTGGCTCCGCTCACCCGGCATTTCTGCAACACAGCCGGCCATTGTAGGACACTGGTCAGATGCCGAGGTTATGTTTTCTGCGGAAGGAAAAAATGATGACAGTTTCGCCTTGAGTGCTATACTGCCCAAATCAAATGCCTATGTAGGTGTCCGTCCTGTTTTGCATTTGGATCTGAGCAATACTTCTTTATGGAGTTATGCAGGAAAAGTAACGGCCGACGGCAATACATGGACAAAACCGGCTGCCACACCGGTTCCGACAGTCACACCGGCCGCACCGGCAAAAAAAGCAACCGTTACGCCGATCAAACTTAGTAAGCCTGTCATCAAAAAAATGAAAAATGTATCCGGCAGGAAAGTAAAAGTAACATTAAAGAAAAAAGATAAATCTGCAACCGGTTATCAGGTGGCTTATGCCACAAACAGCAAATTCAAGAAAAAGAAACTGAAAAAGTTTACGAAAACATCAGTAACCATAAAAAAATTAAAAAAGAAAAAGTATTACTTCAAAGTCCGGGCTTACAAAAAATCCGGAAACACTGTGACATACAGTAAATGGAGTAAAGTAAAAAGCATAAAAGTTAAAAAATAAAAAAGCACAGAATGGGCTTGACACGCCGGAATCATCTGTGCTACAGTATAAAAAGCTGAAATAATCACAGAGGCTGTGAAGGTGTTGGCTTTTGCCAGAGAGACTGTTATTTTCCTTGAGAGAGATGGAATCATCGGCTGAAAGTTCCGTCAGGTTCAGATAACAGTTGAAGTTCCCACCGGAGTTCTGCTTTTGAAATGTCAGGCGACAGAGTAGGGAGTGGCGGCTTATATCCGTTATCATATAAAGAGTGTCTGTCCGTAGTGACAGGAAAACGGGTGGTACCGCGAGTGAATTCGTCCCTTGCAGAGCAGGAGCTTTGCAGGGGATTTTTTTGATTATGAGGGTAGCCCCTCGTCGGAAAGGAGATAACATGAAAGAGAAACTGGAAAATATTTTAAACAATGCCATGACTCAGATAGATGAGTCAAAAGAGTTGGATAAGCTCAATGAAATCCGTGTTGCATTTTTAGGGAAAAAGGGAGAACTTACCGGTGTTTTGAAATCAATGAAAGATGTGGTGCCGGAAGAGCGTCCGAAAGTCGGACAGATGGTGAATGAAGCGAGAAGCCGGATTGAAAAAAGACTGGAAGAAAAGAAACTGGCATTTGAAAAAAGAGTCAGAGAAGAGAAAATGAAAGAGGAAGTTATTGATGTTACACTTCCCGGCAGAAAGATGGAGATGGGACATCGTCATCCAAATACCATTGCATTGGAAGAAGTGGAAAAAATCTTCATCGGAATGGGATATGAAGTGGTTGAAGGACCGGAGATAGAATATGATTACTATAATTTTGAGGCATTAAATATTCCTGCCAATCATCCGGCAAAAGATGAACAGGATACGTTTTATATCAACGACAAAATTGTTCTTCGTACCCAGACATCTTCAGTGCAGGTACATGAGATGGAAAAAGGGAAACTCCCGATTCGCATGATTTCTCCCGGACGTGTCTTTCGAAGTGATGACGTGGATGCAACGCACTCACCATCATTTCATCAGATAGAAGGGCTGGTAATCGATAAAAATATAACATTTGCAGATTTGAAGGGAACGCTGGAACAATTTGCTAAAAGGCTGTTTGGTGAAGATACAAAGGTAAAGTTCCGTCCGCATCATTTTCCATTTACAGAGCCAAGTGCAGAGATGGATGTAACGTGTTTCAAGTGTGGTGGAAAAGGATGCCGTTTCTGCAAAGGTGAAGGCTGGATTGAAATTCTCGGCTGTGGAATGGTGCACCCGCATGTGTTTGAAATGAGCGGGATTGATCCGGAGGAATATACCGGATTTGCATTTGGAGTCGGGTTGGAAAGAATTGCCCTTTTGAAATATGAAATAGATGATATGCGTCTTTTGTATGAGAATGACAAAAGATTTTTGGAACAGTTCTGATAGAAAACGGAGGTAGAACGATGAATACACCATTATCATGGATTAAAGCATATGTGCCGGAACTTGACTGCACGGAACAGGAATATATGGACGCAATGACAATGTCCGGAACCAAAGTGGAAGGCTATGAGAAATTTGATGAAGATCTTGATAAAATAATTGTGGGAAGAATAGAGAAGATCGAAAAACACCCGGATGCGGACAAATTAGTTGTGTGTCAGGTGGCGATTGATGAAAAAGGAACGACAATACAGATTGTGACGGGAGCTCCTAATGTCAAAGAAGGACAAAAAGTACCGGTCGTGCTTGATGGCGGCAGAGTGGCCGGCGGGCATGATGGAAAAAAAACACCGGGAGGAATAAAAATAAAAAAAGGAAAGATTCGCGGTGTAGAAAGCTTTGGCATGATGTGCTCCATTGAAGAACTTGGTTCTTCAACAGATTTTTATCCGGATGCGGCATCGGATGGCATTTATATACTGAGTGATAACCCGGAATATGCGGATGCTCCGGTCGGAAGCGACGCAATTGCACTCCTTGGCTTGCGGGATGCTGTGTTTGAGTACGAAGTAACAAGCAATCGTGTGGATTGTTTCGGTGTTCTCGGGATAGCCAGAGAAGCAGCGGCTACGTTTCGAAAAACGTTGGTTTTGCCGGACGTAACAGAAACGGGAAATGAAGAAAAAACAGAAGATTATATTTCCGTGGATGTTCAGGCGCCGGATTTATGTTCGCGTTATGTGGCAAGAGTCGTTAAAAATATTAAAATTGCACCTTCTCCGGAGTGGATGCAGCGTCGTCTGGCCGCAAGCGGAATTCGTCCGATTAACAACATCGTCGATATTACCAATTACGTGATGCAGGAGTATGCGCAGCCAATGCATGCATATGACCTGGATACGATTGCCGGAAAAAAGATTGTAGTGAAAAGAGCTGCAGATGGTGAAAAATTCCAAACACTTGATGGTCAGGAGCGGGAATTGGATTCCTCCATTCTTATGATTTGTGACGCCGAAAAGGCAGTTGGTATCGCAGGAATTATGGGCGGAGAAAATTCGAAGATTACAGATGATGTGCATACCATGCTTTTTGAGGCAGCCTGCTTTGATGGTACGAATATCCGCCTTTCAGGAAAGAAACTCGGAATGCGCACGGATGCACAGGCTAAATTTGAAAAAGGACTCGACCCAAATAATACAATGGAAGCCATGAACCGTGCCTGCCAGCTCATAGAGGAATTAGGAGCCGGTGAAGTGACGGGCGGCTGTGTGGATATTTATCCGAATCCCAAAGAGCCGATAGAGGTATCATATGATGTGGATAAAATTAACGGACTTTTAGGAATTCATGTTTCTGAAGAAGAAATGTGTGATTACTGGAAGTTGGCCGGACTCATGCCGGATAAAGAGAAGAAATGTGTCTGTATTCCAACATGGCGGCAGGATGTTTTGCGTCTTGCTGATTTGGCTGAGGAAGTGGCAAGATTTTACGGATATGATAAAATTCCGACGACATTACCAAGCGGAGAAGCCACACAGGGTGGAGTTTCTTATCAGACGGGTATCTGCAACATGATCCGGAGCGTAATCGAACAGTACGGTTTTTCCGAGGGTATGACCTATTCATTTGAAAGTCCGAAAGTGTTTGATAAACTGCAGATACCAAAAGAAAGCAATTTACGAAAAGCGATTGAAATATCCAATCCGCTGGGGGTCGATTACAGCATTATGAGAACGACTCCGCTGAATGGAATGCTTACCTCGCTGGCGACCAACTATAATCACAGAAATCAGAATGTAAGGCTGTATGAACTTGCCAATGTTTATCTGCCGGAAGAACTTCCGCTGACCAAACTTCCGGAAGAAAAAATGATGCTCTCATTGGGAATGTATGGTCAGGGTGATTTCTTTGACATGAAAGGCTGCATAGAAATGATTTTGGGAAAATTGGGGATTTTAAGCAATGTAACCTATGTTCCCGGTGAAAATCGTTCTTATTTGCATCCGGGGCGGAATGCAGATGTCAGAATCGATGGAGAAACAGTAGGATATCTGGGTGAGGTACACCCGGAAGTGGCAGATAATTATGATTTGGGAACGAAAACCTATGTTGCCGTGCTGGATATAGCGAAATTGGCAGACAGAGCGGATTTTGACATCAAATATAAAGGCGTGGCAAAGTTTCCGGCAGTAACAAGAGACATTTCTCTTGTTATGAAAAAAACGGTTCTAGCAGGCCAAATCGAAGAGGTGATTCGCAAATCCGGCGGTAAGCTTTTAGAGGATTATCGGCTCTTTGATATTTATGAGGGAGAAAATGTGGGAGCGGATGAAAAATCGCTTGCTTATTCCATTCGTTTTCGTGCAAAGGACAGAACCCTGGAAGACAAGGATGTCACGGCAGTAATGAAAAAAATATTAGGAAAGCTGGAAAGTTTAGGAGTAGTGTTAAGACAATGAAACGTTTTATAAACAATATACTGGCTCTCTGTTTTATTTGTTATATGATTCTTTTGGTTTATTTTCTCTTTTTTAGTGAGGAATATGGGCGAAAAGAACCTTACACAACGTATCAGTATAATCTGGAGCTTTTTCGGGAAATCAAACGATATTTATTGTATCGGGAACAAATTGGTGACATCTATTTTGGAATTAATCTTCTCGGTAATGTAGTTGTTTTCATGCCTTTTGGTTTCCTTGTTCCGGTGCTTTACAGAGAACAGCGCAAAGGGGTGGTTTACCGGGGGCATTACCTGCGCAGCGGATTGTTTGTAACATGGCTTGGGTTCCAATTCAGTCTTGCTATTGAGACGATTCAACTGGTGACTAAAGTGGGATGCTTTGATGTTGATGACATGTTCTTAAATACAATTGGAGTTGTACTCGGCTATATTATGTATTATGTTTCAAAAAAAGTGATAAGTTTTCTGGGCAGAGGCTGAAAGGAGAATGTCTATGGAAGTTCGTTTTGGAAAGCGGAGAAGAATACGTTTCAGTGATAAAACGCATCCGGCCGGGGGGATTGTTTCCGTTATTCTGGGAATTGTTTCGCTTCTTGCGCTTGTTACCTTGTGCATTCTTTCAGGACAGGCAAAAGGGAATGCCGGAATCGGGATCGGTTTTGCCGGAATGGGTGTTTTGTCGATGTCATTGGACGGATTTGTGCTGGCAGTCCGGTGCAGCAGAGAAGAGGACATTTACATGAGCACGCCGGCGGTCGGATCCGTGCTGAATGGTGTACTCATGCTTATTATGCTCATGCTTTTTATCAGAGGAGTGGTGTAAGATTTTTTATACGGGATGAGACTGTGATTTTTTGATAAAGGGTACGGTATTCATCGTCGGTTAAATCTTCAATATAATTAACAGGATAATTTTTGATATATCCTTTTTTGAGTAAAACAGAAGCTGCCTTGTTATATGCAATGGCAGCTTCTGTTTCGCTGTCATAGCGTCCGACGATATAATCGCCGTTCCAGTGAATTTTAGTTTCGTAACAGGTAGTTCCGTTATTTTCTTTTTTGCAGACCCCGTGATAGGGATTAATGATTACGATGTTTTCATATCGATAGTCGCGTTTGTTTCCGTTGGCAAACTGATAATCACGCTCTGCCACGGCATAGTTTTTTATTCCATATCGGGATAAAATATTGACCTGCATTCCGTAATCTGCCACGAAAAGATGTCCGCCTCTCCGGCTGATGGTGCGTGTGGAATAATAGAACAAATCATCAATATCAAAAATCAGATAATCATCAGGGGAAAAATAATAATAAAAAAATTTTCTGTAAAGATATATGGGTGTTTTAATGTAAATACCGTTGTCACGAAAATTAATAAGAGATACCCATTTGCCGAATGAGAGCGTTTCTTTATGGCGGGAATAATCACCAAGTAAAAGCGATGGCGTACGGACAATCCGGGTTGCAAGAAGATAAGCACGGTGTGCGTCCTTTTCGACCGCAAAACTTCCCAGGCTGATGTGTTTGCCTGAGTATGTGAAAGAACTGCGGTAATAGATGGTTCCGTCCTTTTTTTTCGCCCTGCTGACTCCCGGAAGCATAATCAGGTCCTCCTTTTTTGGTATTTCATATATTTTACGTGAAAGTTCTGATTATTGCAAGATTGTGAATAAAAATGTAACAAATTTGTAATAATTATGTAATGAGAACATATATTAGAATAAGGAAGGAGGGAGACGGATGTTTCGAAAAAGAAAATGGATGGCAGGAATATATTGTCTTTTGATTGCCTCGCTTTCCATTGGGTGGTATCCGGAAAAGGGAAGCGAAAAAATAATGGAAACGGATCCACAGGAGCGTCTTGCCGGATTTTACAGGGATGAGAATGAGAGAAAAACAGCCAGGACAGTTGTTCATTACCGGGTTGAGCTGAAACGTGACAGCCGTCGTGTTTTAGAAAGAATCGTGGAAGCAGAGGCGGGAGATCAAAATCTGAAAGGAAGACAGATGGTTGCGAATGTAATTATTAATCGTCTGCAGTCGCCGCAATTTCCGGATACGGTCGAGGATGTGGTATTTGCTCACCGTCAGTTTTCCCCTGTGTCAGACGGGAGATATTATCGTGTTAAAGTATCGGAACTGACGAAGCGGGCGGTGAAAAAAGCACTGCTGGAAAAAGACAATACGAAAGGCGCCCTGTATTTTATGTATCGGGCCGGCTCGGATGCCGGCAATGTAAGCTGGTTTGACAGGGAGCTTACAAAGTTATGCGAATATGGATGTCATGAGTTTTTTCGCTGAAAGCAAGTAAATTGTTTGACTTGTAATAAATCAGAATCCGTGGTATTCTATGGATGGTTCTGTTTTTACAGAAGAGAGTTTAGAGAAAAGGATTGAGATATTATGAGTATTATGTATAAGAGTACGAGAAGTAACAGTGAAAAGGTGACTGCTTCCGAGGCAATTTTAAAAGGCCTGGCAGATGACGGCGGACTTTTTGTGCCGGATTCGATTCCTTCTCTTTTAGCAGAGTTGGAAGATTTGGCAGAGATGAGCTATCAGGAGACTGCATATGAAGTTATGAAGCTCTTTCTTTCGGATTTTACGGAAGAGGAACTGAAGGCCTGTATTCGGGGGGCATATGATGATAAATTTGATACAAAGGAGATTGCTCCACTGGTAAAAAAAGACGGTGCTTATTATTTGGAGTTGTTCCATGGAAGAACGATTGCATTCAAAGATATGGCACTTTCAATTCTGCCTTATCTGATGACTACGGCAGCGAAGAAAAATAAGGTTGAGAATGAAATCGTGATTTTGACGGCTACTTCCGGAGATACCGGGAAAGCCGCACTGTCCGGATTTGCTGATGTACCGGGAACCAGAATTATTGTATTTTATCCCAAAGACGGTGTCAGCCCGATTCAGGAAAAGCAGATGCTGACACAGAAAGGAGATAATACCGATGTTGTCGGTATTATTGGTAATTTTGACGATGCACAGACCGGTGTAAAAAACATGTTTCATTCTGCCGGGCTGGCAGAAAAAATGCATACAAAAGGTTATCAGTTTTCGTCGGCCAATTCCATTAATATCGGGCGGCTTGTTCCACAGATTGTATATTACGTATATGCGTATGGCCAGCTGCTTCGCCGCGGAGAGATTTCCTGTGGAGAAAAAATAAATGTAGTTGTACCGACGGGGAATTTTGGTAATATCCTGGCTGCATATTATGCGAAGAACATGGGGATTCCGATAGAAACATTATTTTGTGCCTCAAATGAAAATAAAGTATTGTTTGACTTTTTTCAGACAGGAAAGTATGACCGTAAGAGAGACTTTATACTTACGTCGTCGCCGTCCATGGATATCCTGATATCCAGCAATTTGGAGCGTCTTATTTATCAGATTGCGGGAGAGGATGCAGAACAGACAAAAGCATTTATGGATGCGCTTTCTTCAGAGGGCGAGTATCAGATTACGGAGAAAATGAAGGGCAAATTATTCGGATTTGTCGGCGGGTATGCTTCTGAGGAAGAGAATGCCGCCAATATAAAAAGAGTTTATGAACAGACAGGCTACATACTGGATCCGCATACTTCCGTGGCATCCTGTATTTACTATGACAAGGCGAAAGAGAGCGGAAGAAAGACAGTTATTGCTTCGACAGCCAGTCCGTACAAGTTTACGCGCAGCGTCATGGATGCCATTGACATGGAAAAATATGATGCCATGTCTGATTTCGAATTGGCGGATGAATTGAATCTGCTTTCCGGTGTAAAAATTCCGGATGCAATTGAAGAAATCCGTACGGCACCGATTCTGCACAACATTGTTTGTGACAAAAGTGAGATGCAGGATACGGTGGAAAGAATACTGGGATTATAAATTTAATATGGGAGGTAATTATGGAATTCCGACCATGCATCGATATTCATAATGGTAAAGTCAAACAGATTGTAGGCGGTACCCTTACGGATACCAATGATTTTGCCAGAGAAAATTTTGTATCAGAAATGCAGGCGGCAGATTATGCCGCACTCTATCGGGAAAAAGGATTGCGGGGCGGACATGTGATACTTTTGAATGCCGTTGACAGCCCTTACTATGAAGCAGATTTAGAACAGGCGAGAGGTGCTTTGCAAACCTGGCCGGGGGGGTTACAGATTGGAGGAGGAATCCATGCAGATAATGCGATTTCGTTCCTTCAGATGGGAGCAAGTCATATCATTGTAACCTCTTATGTGTTTTCTGATGGAGAAATTCGCTATGACCGGCTCGAAAAACTTGTCCGTACCGTAGGAAGAGAGCACATTGTACTTGACTTAAGTTGTCGTAAAAAACAGGATAAATATTATGT
>CAZGDT010000035.1:0-10258 GCA_964524245.1 uncultured Eubacterium sp.
AAAATCATCCGGTACGCATCCGTTATACTGTTCCACCAATACAGTCATGCATTTGTGAATGTCACGTGCCTTACTGTGTCCCAGGCCGCATGGTTTCACAATATCTTCAATTTCCTCCACCGTAGCAGACGCCAGTGCTCCCGGAGAAGAAAATTTCTCAAACAGAGTTTTTGTTACCACGTTGACTCTGGCATCCGTACATTGTGCTGCCAGCCGGACACTGACAAGAAGCTTCCACGCTTCATCATAATCCAGCGTACAATCTGCCAACGGATATTCTTCAGCCAGACGTTTAATAATCTGTTCTGCCCTTTGCTTTTTCGTCATATCGTTATCTCCCTCACGAAATAATCAATATATTCCCATATTTCTTCTTTTCCCTCTTTGGTGACGGAAGAAAAAGGAATCACAGGTGTATCAGCAGATAATCTCATTTTTTTTCGTATGACGGATATGTTTTTATTCCGCGCATTTTTTTTGATTTTGTCCGATTTCGTGGCAATAATCAGCGGATTGAAACCTTTTTTATACAGCATTTCATAAGTTTCGACATCTTTCGCTGTCGGTTCGTGTCTTATATCAATCAGCAGAAAAATCACACGCAGAGCTTCTGAAGAATCCAGATACTTCTCAATCATTTTCTTCCACTTTTCCTGAATTTCTCTGGATATTTTGGCATATCCGTAACCGGGCAAATCAACCATGTAACACATTTCATTTACATTGTAATAATTTATCGTCTGTGTCTTCCCCGGCTGAGATGATATTCTCGCCATTGATTTTCGGTTCCATAAAGTATTCAAAAGAGAGGATTTTCCCACGTTGGAGCGTCCCCAAAATGCCATTTCAATTTGATTATGCCGGGGCAATTTGCTCTTAATGCCACAGACAGTCTCCAATTCCAATGATTTAATCGTCATGGTCTCCTCCCTTTTCTTTTTACATCTGTTTCACCAACGCTTCCTTCAAAACGTCCTCTGCTTTTTTTGCATAAACAATTGTCATTCCCTCGGTGATTTCCTCTTCTAATTCCTCTACATCCGGCCTATTTTCCGCCGGTACGATAACCTTCTTCATTCCTGCCAGACGGGCCGCCAGCATTTTTTCTTTCAAACCGCCAATTGGCAGCACACGTCCCCGAAGGGTAATCTCGCCCGTCATTGCAGTTTTTGCGTCCACCTTCTGACCGGTTACAACAGAATAAAGTGCTGTCGTCATTGTAACACCGGCTGAAGGACCGTCTTTCGGTACTGCACCTTCCGGTACATGAAGATGAAAATCATGTTCCTTGAAAAAATTATCTTTTTGTGGAAGCAGATTACGCACCAGACTGAGAGCAATCCGGGCTGATTCCTGCATTACGTCACCCAGCTGTCCCGTTAGAATCAGTTCTCCCTCTCCCGGCATCACATTAACCTCAATCTCCAGCGTATCACCGCCTGCTTCCGTCCAGGCAAGCCCTCGGACAACACCCATTTCATCCTTTTTTTTCGCCTCAAAGATACGATATTTCTTTTTACCAAGAAAATCTTCAATATTCCTGGAATTAATGCGGATAACTTTCTCTTCACCCGCTAATATTTTTTTTGCACACTTACGGCATATTCTGCCAATTTGCCTTTCAAGTTCACGGACACCGGCTTCCTTCGTATAGAACGAAATAATTGAACGAAGTCCGGCATCATTAATTTGTACATTTTTCTTTGATAATCCGTTTTTTTCCAGCTGCCGCGGAATGAGATATTCTTTTCCGATGTGAAAGCGTTCGTTCTCCGTGTAACCGGCTATCGACACTAATTCCATCCGGTCAAGCAACGGTCTCGGTATTGAATCCGTCGAATTGGCCGTACAGATAAAAAGAACATCAGACAAATCAACCGGTATCTCTATATAATGATCCGTAAAATTTTTATTCTGTTCCGGGTCAAGTACTTCCAATAACGCGGATGCACAATCTCCCTTGTAATCACTTCCTGCTTTATCAATTTCATCCAAAAGTATCAATGGATTCTTGACTTTTGCCTTTTTTAATCCTTCGATAAACCGGCCGGGAAGTGAGCCTACATAAGTTCTTCGGTGCCCGCGAATTTCCGCTTCGTCGCGAAGTCCGCCAAGACAAATACGGATATATTCCTTATCCAATGCCCGGGCTACTGAACGTGCAATGGATGTCTTTCCTGTTCCGGGCGGACCAACCAGACAAAGAATCGGACTTTCACCTTTTTTCGTCAGACAGCGCACGGCAAGAAATTCTAATATTCTTTCCTTTACTTCTTTCAGTCCATAATGATCTTCTTCTAAAATATCTTCCGCGCAATGAATATCATTTCGGTCCATGGAAACTCTGTCCCAGGGAAGCGCAAGAAGATTCTCAATATAAGTTCTTTCAACAATGTGTTCCGACGAACTTGTCGGGATTGCCCCTAAACGGTCTATTTCTTCTGCAATGCGGCAATATACTTCATCGC
Organism: uncultured Eubacterium sp.; assembly: GCA_964524245.1. Lineage (GTDB taxonomy): Bacteria > Bacillota > Clostridia > Lachnospirales > Lachnospiraceae > Eubacterium_F. Next base: position 2,469 of record CAZGDT010000035.1, read on the forward strand.
TGCATTCGAGCTGCTGCAGCTGTTCTTTGTATTTTTCCTGATAATCTCCTGCTCCTTCGCCCAGCTCCGCACGAATTACTTTCATCTGCTCCCGAAGGAAGTATTCTTTTTGATTTTGGTCAACTTCTTCTTTGACTTTTTTTCGGTACCCCTCACGAATACGGGATATATTGATTTCCTGCGCAAGAACACCGGATATCAGCTCATAACGCTGCCTCAAATCCAAACATTCCAGCACTTCCTGACGTTTTTGAAATTCCATGTTCGCATGCATGGCAATCGTATCCAGCAGCTTTCCGAGTTCCCTCATGTTTTTGATTTTATCAAAAGCACTTCTTCCCGCTCTCGGGTTCTCATTGAGATACATGGTATAAGCTTCTTTGACATTACGGCACATGGCTTCTTTTTCCATAACATCCAATGTTTCTTCCTCATCTCCCCAGTCATAGGGAACCACATCCCCAAAAAGAAACGGTTTTGTCTGATTCAGACTAAGAAGACTTCCTCTCTTTTTGGAAGAAATCATTACACGCAGCACGTCATCTTTCACCTTGACCTCTTGCTTTATTTGAGCAATCACGCCCACCTCATGCAAATCATAAAAAGATGGTGATTCCACTGCCGCATCACGCTGTAATGCCAAAAAAATCGCTCCGTCACCGGCCATGGCATCTTCTATCGCTCTTTTCGTAATATCTCTGCTGACGTCTAAATGAATCAGCACACCCGGCAGCACCGTCATGTTTCGCATGGCAAGAACCGGCATGGCTTTCATTCGCTGTTCACTCATATACTCTCCTGTCTTGCACCATTTTTCAGGCACTTTCCTCAGTCTCTTTTTTGGTCTTTTTTTCTGTCTTTTTTTCTTCCGGTGCCGGCAATTCTTTCCCCGCAGACAAAAGCTTCGGCTCCCCTTCACCGGTAATGGTTTCTTTCGTGATTACGCATTCTGTCACATCTTCTCTGGAAGGCAGCTCATACATATACTCCATCATGCTTGTTTCTAAGATTGCACGAAGTCCCCGTGCACCTGTTTTTCTTTCATTTGAAAGTTTTGCCACTTCCGTAATCGCATCTTCTTCAAATGAGAGCTTCACGCCATCCAATGCCAGAAGCTTCTGATACTGTTTCGTAATCGCATTTTTCGGCTTCGTCAGAATTTCTCTCAAGGCATCTTCATCCAAAAGATCCAGTGCAACCGTCACCGGTACACGTCCGATAAACTCAGGAATCAAACCAAATTTCACAAAGTCCTGAGGAAGTGCCTGTTTGAACAATTCCCCTACATTCTGTCTGGTCGGATCTGCTATATCAGCATTGAACCCTATGGATTTTTTGTCAATTCTGGAGCTGATAATCCGTTCCAGACCATCAAAAGCACCACCACAGATAAACAAAATATTACTTGTATCAATGTGGAAAAATTCCTGTTGCGGATGCTTACGTCCACCCTGTGGCGGAACACTTGCTTCCGTTCCTTCCAGAATTTTCAAAAGTGCCTGTTGTACGCCTTCTCCGGATACATCACGAGTGATGGATACATTTTCCGCTTTTTTTGTGATTTTATCTATTTCATCTAAATAAATAATACCATGTTCCGCTCGTTTAATATCATAATCAGCCGCCTGAATAATTTTGAGCAGAATATTTTCTACATCTTCACCCACATAACCGGCTTCCGTCAGGGTTGTTGCATCTGCAATTGCAAACGGCACATTAAGAATTTTCGCCAATGTCTGAGCAAGATACGTTTTACCGGATCCGGTTGGTCCAACCATAAGAATATTACTTTTCTGTAGTTCCACATCCATATTCTGGCCGGACAGGATTCTTTTATAATGATTATAAACAGCCACCGAAAGAGTTTTTTTCGCATCTTCCTGACCTACAACATACTCATCAAGGAACTCTTTAATTTCCTTTGGTTTTAAGAGATTAATCTCCATTTCATCATCTTCATCATCATACGTATCCTGATATTCCTCTGCCAGTATTTCATCGCAAAGTTCCACACACTCATCGCATATATAGACACCGTTTGGTCCTGCTATTAATTTGTGAACCTGTTTCTCCGTTTTGCCACAGAAAGAACAGCGGAGCATCGGCATATTGTTATCATTATTTTTACCCGACATTTCTTTCATTAACCTCCATCATTCTAAAAATATCGCAAAATGGCGCCGGCGTTGCGGCACCATTTTTACTGTTTACTCTTTGTCTTTTGTCTCACTTCGATTTTCAACAATTTCATCAATAAGTCCATATAACTTAGCCTCTTCGGCACTCATGAAATTGTCACGTTCCGTATCTTCCGTAACTTTTTCTACAGACTGACCCGTATTGGCAGCCAAAATTTCATTTAACTTCTTTTTGGTTTTCAAAATATTTTCTGCCACAATCTGAATTTCCGTTGCCTGTCCTTTGGCACCACCGGACGGCTGATGAATCATAACTTCTGCATTCGGCAGGGCAAAACGTTTTCCTTTCGCACCACTGGAAAGAAGAAATGCTCCCATGCTGGCAGCCATGCCGATACAAATAGTTGAAACATCGCATTTAACATAGTTCATCGTGTCGTAAATCGCCATACCGGCTGTTACGGAACCACCCGGACTGTTAATGTACAACTGAATATCCTTATTCGGATCTTCCGATTCCAAAAACAAAAGCTGTGCCACGACAAGACTTGCTGTCTGGTCGTTCACCTCGTCTGCCAGGAAAATAATTCTCTCCTTTAACAGGCGTGAATAAATGTCATATGAGCGTTCTCCGCCCCGACTTGTCTGTTCAACGACGTAAGGTACTAATGCCATACTGTGTTACCTCCATTCATGGCTGATTCATTATATTCTTTTATTTTTCTTCTTCCGTCACCGGCTCTGTTTCCACTGCATTTTTAACAACAAAATCAACAGCTTTTTGCACCGCTAAATCTTCTGCGATTTGTTTTTTCTCCTTGTCTCCAAGCATCTCTTTGACTTTGTCCGCTTCCATCTGATACATGGATGCCATGTTCTCAATTTCTTTTTCAATGTCCTTCGCAGTAGCTTTCAGTTTCTCTTCTTTTGCAATTTCTTCCAGCATAAGTCTTGTGCGAATTCTCTTTTCTGCTTCCGGCTTCATCTGTCCCATCAGCGCATCAAAATTCATGCCGGTCATCTGCATATACTGCTCAAAGGAAAGTCCCTGTCCGGAAATCCGTCCGGCAAATTCCTGAATCATCTGACGTGTCTGCTCTTCAATCATAGGCTCCGGAATTTCAACACTGATATTCTCCAAAATCTTCTCGAGAACAGCGTCTTCTTTTTCTCTTTTTGCCTCTTCTTTCTTCCGTTCCGTAAGCGTCTTTTTCACACTTGCCTTGTACTCTTTTAACGTATCAAATTCGGATACTTCACTTGCGAATTCATCGTCTGCTTTCGGTAACTCTTTCTTCTTAATTTCTTTTACGGTAACCTTGAACAGGGCAGGCTTCCCTTTCAAAGATTCCTCATGATATTCTTCCGGGAATGTAACATTAACTTCAACCTCTTCACCGGTCTTTTTGCCAATCAGCTGGTCTTCAAACGTATCAATAAAAGAATGACTTCCGATTACGAGCGGATAATCTTCTCCTTTTCCACCCTGGAACGGCTCTCCATCCACAAAACCTTCATAATCAATTACGGCAGTATCGTCTTTTTTAATTCCGCGATTCTCAACCACAATCATCCGGCTGTTCTGCTCACGAACTCTGTCAATCTCTGCATTGACATCTGCTGCCATCACCTTGACAACTTTTTTCTCTACTTCAATTCCTTTATATTCTCCGAGTGTAACTTCCGGTTTTACCGCCACAGTAGCCGTAAAAACAAACTCTTTTCCTTTTTCGATTTCCACAACATCAATCTCCGGACGGGAAACAATATCCAGTCCACATTCATTGGCTGCTTCTTCATAAGCATCAGGAATGGCGAAATTGGCTGCATCTTCATAGAAAACCTCAGGTCCGTAAAGCTTCTCTACCATCTTACGTGGGGCTTTACCTTTACGGAATCCCTGAATACTGATACTTTTCCTGTTCTTATTGTAGGACTTCACCATAGCTTCCTCAAACGCTTCCGCACTAACGGTAATCGTAATCTTTGCCATGCTCTTTTCTAAATTTTCAACTGTGTAACTCATTTCATTTTCCTCCATTTTTTAATAAATTCGATAATTCCCGCTCAATGCCAGTAAAGCAAACAAATACAGACAATTATCATAGTATCTTCTCTCCCCTGTACGAAGAGGTGTGTTCCAAAAACGTTCTACACATTCTTTTGCATACGGACCGTCTGCGGCAAGAGATGCCTGCGCATTCGTCGCCACAATGGCAACCGGATGCAGTGCCGGCTGTTCAATCACCGTTCCGTCAATCTCGTATATCTTAAATTCTTCATCCTTGTGTGTTTCGCAGAAAAACTTCTGCACTTTGTTGTTGTTCTCAACATTCCATTCGTCAGCGGCAAACCATTCATAATCCAACCCGATATTGGCAATTACACGATACGAATCACTATAATACCAGTCATGACGTCCGCCGAAAACATCCTGCTCTTTCTCATATGGTTTTCCATCATAATATGCATATTCTGCAGCAAGTCCGGTATCCGGATGGCACGCCTTTTTCAAATACTCACGGCTGGCTCTCGCTGCTTTTTTCCAAAATGGGCGATCTTCTTCATTTGCCCACATGGCAAACAATTCATAGAAATGTGCGCAATGATATGACGGATCACTAAACTTGCGGCTCGGAATGAATCGAATCAGATAATTTTCCGGTTCCATGATCGGATCACCCGGTTCTTTTTCTCCATTATGGATGCAGGCACTTAAAATATTTCTGGCTTCCTGAGAATAATTGAAAATCCCTTCGCCGTCTCCCCAACGGTGGGAAGCAAAAAACAATGCCATCGCAAAAAATTCTTCCCCATCCGGAGCCGGGCCATAATCATTCTTCTCTCCCGTCGTTTTACAGGACCATGCAAAATAACCCTTATTATATCCTTCTTCCATATACATATATGTTCTTGCCCATTTCCAGACACGATCGAACTCGTTCTTCATATCCATCTGAACACACATCATCATAGCATAGGACATTCCCTCCGTGCGGGCATCAAAATTCCCGGTATCCTCAAAATATCCCATGTCGCTGCCTGACTCGAAATAAAATTTCTCTCCGTCATCACCATAGAACACGGTATGAAACGCATCCTGCAGTTTTTTATCAATTTCTTCCTGTGAATGCCCCATCTCTGCAAAAAGATTTCGATACTTCCCCGTATAAAATGCACCTTTCATATTTTGTCTCCTTTGTCTTTATTCTAACATTCATCTATTCAACAACGTGACCTTTTTCTTTTAAGACCTGAACGATCTTTTCCACGTTATCTCTGCACATTTCATCTGTCTCAGCTTCAACCATCACACGTATCAAAGGTTCCGTCCCGCTTTCTCTCAAAAGAAGACGTCCTGATTCACCAAGATTATTCCTGACTTCCTCTGCCGCATTCTGCACATCGCAGTCATCTCTTGCAGCCACTTTATCCTTCACTTTGACATTAACCAAAAGCTGCGGATAAATCACCAGCTCCTTCGTAAGAAGTGATAGCGGTTTTTCGTAATGAAGCCATGCTTCCATAATCATGAGTGAAGTGAGGATACCATCGCCGGTTACGGCATGTTCCTTAAATATGATATGTCCCGACTGTTCACCGCCTATCACATAATCGTTCGCCATCATATTTTCACATACATATTTGTCACCAACGGCAGTCTGCTCATAGCGAATTCCCATTTTATCAAAAGCCTTATACAGACCCATGTTGGACATAACCGTGGTTACTACCGTATCTTCTTTCAGTTTTCCCTGCTCTTTAAGATACTTCCCACATAAGAACAAAATATGATCCCCATCGATTACTTTACCATCGTCATCCACTGCCAGACAACGATCCGCGTCTCCGTCATAAGCAAATCCCACATCAGCCCCGGTATCATACACCAGACTCTGAAGTGCCTCGATATGGGTCGAACCGCAATCACGATTAATATTCGTTCCATTCGGTTCATCATGGCGGGCAATCACCTGCGCACCCATTGCTTCAAAGATATCCTTCGCAATCGCGGACGCTGAACCGTTGGACAAATCCAACGCAACTGTCTTGCCGTCAAACGGTTTTTTCACCAGTCCCTTCAAATATTCAATATATTCGTCGCGACCCTCCGTATAATCATAACATCTTCCAATGTTTTCTCTTCCCGCAAGTGGAAGTTCCGGAATTTCACCGTCAATATACTTTTCAATCTGTTCTTCTATCTCCGGCTCAAGCTTATGACCTTTCTCATTGATTATCTTAATCCCATTATCAAAATAAGGATTATGGCTGGCCGAAATCATGATGCCGCAATCAAATTTTTCCTTTCGCACAAGATATGAAACACTGGGGGTCGTCGTCACATGCAGCTCATATACATTCGCACCACTGGCTGTCAATCCGCTGGCCAATGCCGTTTCAAACATATATCCGGACAATCTGGTGTCTTTTCCAATGACTACACGTACCGCATGATCTTCATTTTGAAAATAATGTCCTAAAAAACGCCCAACTTTGTATGCATGTTCCACGGTCAGAGTAACATTGGCTTCACCGCGAAATCCATCCGTTCCAAAGTACTTCATGTCATACTCCAATCTGCCTTTTCAAGGCACAACAATTAATCCGGGCTAAAAAACCCAAAAACTCCATATGTACCCCATTATACACAATGGGTACCGAAAAAGCAACTAAAAGTTCAACGGCTCCGTGCAACTCCGTGCTGCTGCTTCGTTCGTCGTTCCCTACAATCTCCTCTTTACATAGAAATAACGCCAGACACAAACAAATGCAGTTGTCCCCCATGTAGCAACTGTCGTTATCCATATTCCCCAGTATCCAAGCATGGGAATCCGTGTAAGAATCTTTGAGTATCCAATTCGGCAGACAACCTCCGTCAATCCGTTTATCATGGCAAAAGCCGCATCCCCACATCCATTTAAAACGGCGCGCGGCACATAAATCATTCCAAGTCCAAAGTAAAAGAAACTGCTGATTTGCAGCGCTTTCGCTCCCATTCTGATAACTCCCGGTTCTTTTACAAAAATACCAACAATTTGTTTTCCAAACAAAAACATTATAGGAAGCATAATTGCGCTGAAAACAAGTGCCAGAAGCACAGACTGACGAAATCCTTTTTTCACGCGTTCCTTCTTCGCTGCTCCTATATTCTGTCCGGTATACGTGGTAAGTGCTGTAGCTAATGACCCGTAGGGCTGCTGGACGATCATTTCCACACGCCCGGTAATCGTGTAAGCAGCCATAACCGTTTCTCCAAATTGATTTACTACCCCCTGCAAGACCATGCAGGATAGCGCAATCATTGAATTTTGCATGGCAATCGGAACTCCCAGTCGAAATGACCTTGCAATAATGTTTCTGTTGACCTTTCTTTGTTCTCGCGACAATCGAAAATATGGAATTTTGCAGTAAGCATACCACAGACTGCCGGCAGCGGAAACAGCCTGCGCTATAATTGTCGCAATCGCAACACCAAATACGCCCATACCAAACTCACGAACAAACAGTAAATCTAAAGCTACATTTATCACACTGGATAATATAAGAAAATACAGCGGTGTTTTGGAATCTCCCAATGCCCGCAGAATGGACGCTACTCCATTATAGCAGGCAATTGCTACAATTCCGGCACATGTTGTCCGCATATAA
>CAZGDT010000036.1:0-10244 GCA_964524245.1 uncultured Eubacterium sp.
TGAACGAATCCGAGAAGATCCTGGCAGGAATCACGGAATCCCATGCCCCTTCCGATTCCGGACTCGTAATAGGAAGCAGAACGTGACATATTAAATGTGACCATACACTGGTACTGGTTCCAGATATTAACCATGCGGTTGAGCTTTTCGTCTTTAGACTGTACCGTAAAGTGGGAAAGAAGACTGTCCCAATGTGCGTTTAACTCAGCAAGAGCATCATCAACCTGTTTGTCTGTTTTGTATTTGGAAAGTAGCTCTTTGGCCGGCTTTTTATTGATTACATTTGGTGCCTCGAATTTTTCTTCCTGTGGATTTTCGCAGTAGCCGAGGACAAATATGAAAGAACGGCTTTCGCCCGGTGCAAGTGTAAGATTGAACTGATGAGAGCCAATCGGATACCATCCGCTCGCAATGGAGTTCGTCGATTTACCCTGTTCTACGACGATGGGATCAGCGACTCCGCGGTAGGCACCAAGAAAGGCATCTCTGCTTGTGTCGAAACCGTCAACATCCTGATTTACGGAAAATACGGCATAATGATTACGCCGTTCCCGATATTCTGTTTTATGATAGATTTCGGAACCAATTACTTCAACCTCGCCGGTATTCAGATTCCGCTGAAAATTCGTCATGTCATCCATGGCGTTCCAAAGACAGAATTCTAAATAGGAAAAAAGTTTCAGCTCTTTTGTCTTATCGGTCGTGTTGGTTATCACCAACCGGTTGATTTCGCAATTGTCATGGACGGGTACGAATGTCAGGAGATTTGCCGTCACTCCTTTTTTTGCGGATGAAATTTTTGTATATCCCATTCCGTGCCGGCACTCGTAAGAATCCGGTTCTGTCTTAATCGGCATCCATCCGGGATTCCATATCGTATCTTCATCTTTAATATAGAAATAACGTCCTCCTTCATCACCGGGGATATTGTTGTAACGGTAGCGGGTCAGCCGGAGAAGTTTTGCGTCCTTATAGAAACTGTATCCGCCGCATGTATTGGAAATGAGTGAGAAGAAATTTGTACTTCCCAGATAGTTAATCCAAGGCAGAGGAGTTTTGGGAGTTGTAATTACATATTCTTTGTTTGCATCATCAAATTTACCAAATTTCATAGAGCCTCCATTCTTGTTCCCTGATTTATTGGGAAAGGAACATATTGTTATTTTCGAAAACGATTTCGTTCTATATCAATTATATAGGATGTTTTTGGGAAAAGCAACCAAAAAAATTGTGCATTTTGAACAACTTTTTTGAAAAACAGGTTGACTCTTTGTGAAAAATGTGGTACATTGGTTATACGAAAACGATTACGAAAATGAGGAATGCCCATGATATCAATGAAAGACATTTCGGAAGAGTGTGGTGTTTCGGTTGCCACGGTCAGCAAGGCGCTGAACGGACGGCATGATATCGGACAGGAAACCAGGAAAAGGGTTTTGCGCACGGCGAAAAGACTGGGATATATTCCGAACTCTTCAGCACGTGCGTTAAAGACAAACAGGACGTACAACATAGGTGTCCTTTTTGCTGATGAAGCCCGCAGCGGGCTTACGCATTCCTATTTTTCTCCGGTGCTGGACAGTTTCCGTATGGAAGTGGAACGGAATGGCTACGACATTACTTTTTTGGGACGTCACGTGGGGAAGAATGAATTATCTTATTATGAACATAGTATATACCGGGGCATAGACGGCGTGATTGTTGCCTGTGTGGATTTTGAAGAAGAGGAAGTCAGGGAACTGGTACGCAGTGATATTCCGGTAGTGACAATTGATTATATTTTCAATGACAGAACCTGTATTCTGTCGGACAACATTCATGGTATGGAACAGCTGGTTTCCCATATAATAAAATGTGGGCACAGAAAGATTGCATACATTCACGGTGCGGATTCTTTTGTAACGAGGAACCGTATCAGCAGTTTTCAACGAACGATGAGACGCTTCGGCGTGGAAGAAAACAGCAGTTATATAAAAGCCGGTGTATATCATGCGCCGGATGTATCTGCAAAACTGACAGAAGAATTATTATCATTGGAAGACAGACCAACCTGTATTATTTATCCTGATGATTTCTCCTGTATAGGCGGAATTAATGTAATTCGGAATCATGGATTATCTATCCCCCGAGACATCTCGGTGGCCGGCTATGACGGTCAGCGGATTGCTCATGTAATTGAACCGAAGATTGCGACTTACCGTCAGAACACAGAGGGAATCGGGAGGGTTGCGGCAGAGAAGCTGATTGAGCTGATTGAACAGCCGGAACCGGCGCCGGTCGAGCGGATTGACGTACAGGGAGAGCTGGTGCAGGGAAAATCTGTTCTTTCGGTTTGATAATATAACCTTATCCTTCTCAAGGATAAGATGCAACTGTTCACAACTTTCATAAAGGAATTTGTGAAAGAATAATCAAAATTTAGGAGGGTAAATTTATGAGGAAAAAGTGGTTGGCAATGGCATTGTCCATGGCTATGGTTGTTGGAGCATTGACAGGCTGTGGCGGAAGTGATGAGAAAACATCGGATTCCGGTAACCAGGCTGCTTCGGAAGAAAGTGCAAAAGTAGAAACGCTGGCAGACGGCGGCGGAAAAGTTTTGAACATTTATGTTTGGAACAGTGAGTTCAAAGAGCGTTTTGAAAAGTATTATCCGGATTACGATGCAAAGACGGAAAGCATTGGTGACGTAAAAGTCAATTTTGTAACAAACACCAATGAAGGCGGTGTATACCAGAAGAAACTGGATGAAGCACTGAAAGCACAGGAAAGTGCCGCAGCAGATGACAAGATTGACATCTTCCTTTGCGAGATGGATTATGTTAATAAGTATACCAATACGGATATGGCTGTTAACATTAAGTCTCTCGGTTTGACGGATGATGACATGAGCCAGATGTATGACTACACGAAACAGGCAGCTACCGGAAGTGACGGTGTGCTCCGTGGTGTATCATGGCAGGGATGCCCGGGTGGATTTGTATACAGAAGATCCATTGCCAAAGATGTGTTTGGTACAGACGATATCAAAGAGATTCAGACACAGGTTTCTGACTGGGATAAGTTTGCAGCAGCAGCTGAACAGCTGAAAGAGAAAGGCTACAAGATGCTTTCCGGTTATGATGACGCACTTCGTGTATATTCGAACAATGTAAGCTCAAAATGTGTAAGTGATGATGGTACGATTCAGATTGATCCTTCCATCGAAAAATGGATTGATACAACAAAAGAGTATACAGATAAGGGCTACAACAACAAAACTTCCCTGTGGGCTGAAGAGTGGACTGCTGACATGGGCAAAGACAGTAAAGTATTCGGTTACTTCATGCCGGCATGGGGTATTAACTTCTCCATGGCAGAAGGCTCCGGAGCAAAGAAAAATGATGATGGTTCTTTTGAAGCAGGCGGAAGCTATGGTGACTGGGCAGTTGTAACAGGACCTCAGGCATTCAACTGGGGCGGTTCCTTCATCTGTGGTGCTACCGGAACAGACAATGCGAATCTGGTTGCTGACATCATGAAGAAACTTTGCTGTGATGAAGATATCATGTTCAATATCAGTAAAGATACGCAGGACTTTGTAAATAACAAAGCAGCAAACAAGAAACTTGAGGAAAAAGGTATTGTTTCTGAGTTCCTTGGCGGACAGTCTCTCGTAAAAGCACTGAGTGCTTCTGCTGACAAGATTGACTGCAGCAATGTATCACCTTATGATCAGATGTATATTGAAAGTCTGATGGCTAAGATGAAAGATTACTATAACGGAGATGCTGACAAAGAGACAGCAATCAACAACTTCAAAGATGAAGTTATCAAAAACTATCCGGATTTGAAAAAATAATAGGATAGAAGCTTAGAAACCACTACGTTTCCGGCGGGACGGGGAGCCCCTGTCCCGCCATTTTTATCACAAAGGTAAGGGGGATTTTATGGCTGGAAAGAATGATGTGACGGCACTTGCCAAAAAACGGCCGCACAGATTAAAATACGGCAAATGGGGATTAATCTTCATTCTTCCTTTTTTTATTTGCTATGGGGTATTTCAGTTATACCCGCTGATTTCTACTTTTTACAGAAGTTTTTTTCACGATAAAACAGATATCTTTTTTAATGAAATATTTGAGTTTGCCGGTTTGGAAAACTACATTGATTTATTTACCAAATATAATATCTTGAAATATTTTGGAAACACGCTTTTGTTATGGCTTCTCGGATTTATTCCGCAGATTATTGTATCGTTACTTTTTGCATCGTGGTTTACCGACATACGTCTGAAATTGAAAGGAACCGGTGCGGTTAAGGTTATATTATACTTACCGAATATGCTGATGGCATCTTCCATAGCGGTTTTGTTTGGAAAATTATTTGCCGTAACCGGACCGATCAATCATATATTTGGAACCAGTATCCGTTTTTTGGAAAATGAATGGGGAATCCGGCTGATTATCGCTTTTATTAACTTCCTGATGTGGACAGGTAATACAACGATTCTTCTTATGGCCGGTATTATGGGGATTGACCCGTCTCTCTACGAAGCATCATCCATCGACGGAGCCAGTGCCAAACAGCAATTCCGCAAGATTACCATGCCGATGCTGAAACCGATTATGCTCTATGTACTGATTACGTCCATGATTGGCGGATTGCAGCTTTTTGATATTCCAAATCTGGTTGTAAATAAAGGTGGAACGAACGGTGTGGCTGAAACAGTCGTGATGGATATCAGTACCCGTATAAATTCGGCTCAGGGTGATATGGGGATTGCCGGTGCGGAGTCCGTGCTTCTGTTTTTGGCAGCAGGAATTATCGGCATTTTCATGTTCCGTATGATGCAAAGTGATGAAGATAAAGAAATCCGGGCAAGAAAGAAAGCGGAGAAAAAAGCCCGTAAACAGGCAAAGGGGGTGCAGTAAATGGCTAATTATCAGAATTTGTCTGCAGAGGAAATCAGAGGACACCGTATGCTGGTATTTCGACGAATTGTTGCTTATGTTGTTTTAATTCTGGTATGTATCATCTGCATATTCCCTTTTATAATGCTTATCGTGAATACGACGAAAGATACGACGACGCTGAAGACGACCTTTAGTCTGATTCCGGGTGGGGATTTTGTCAGGAATTTTAATCATGCCATTCATGAAACCAAAGTGGATGTGTTGAGTTCCATGCTTAATTCTCTCGTAGTAGCGGCAATATCCTGTGTTGCCAGTGTTTATATTGCAACTCTGACGGCGTACGGACTGTATGCATATGATTTCCGTTTGAAGAAAGCAGCGTTCATTTTTATTATGGTAATCCTGATGGTGCCGACGCAGGTATCTGCGCTTGGATTTGTCGACATGATGGAAGCGTGGGGGCTGAAAGGGTCTCATTATGCATTGATTCTTCCGACGCTTGCTACGCCGGCTGTGTTCTTCTTTGTGAAACAGTATATGGAGAGTTCGCTGCCTATGGAAATTGTGGAGGCAGGACGGATTGACGGCGGACACGAATTTTATATTTTTAATTTCGTTGTTATGCCGATTTTGAAACCGGCGATGGCGGTTCAATTGATTTTTCAGTTTGTTGCATCCTGGAACAATTATTTCCTTCCGCAGCTTTTGATGGATAACTCCAGTCCGAATGCTACACTGCCGCTTGTTGTGGCAAGTCTGCAGGCGGAAGCATATCTGACGGATTTGGGTGAGGTTTATATGATTCTTGGCTTCGCAATCATTCCGTTGATTATTGTATATTTGTGCTTCTCGAAGTTCATTATTCGCGGGGTTGCATTGGGAAGTGTGAAGGGATAATAACTAAGATAAGAGAACAGATAATCCGTGTCGCTTTGGCTGCCTGCCGGCGACATGGATTTTTTTTGTGAAAAATCACAGAAAAATCGATAAATATCTTTACTATTTTGTGAAAAAATGATAAAATCTAGTAACAGTTCTGCATTCTTAGGGGAAATGAGAGAATGTATAATTTAACAATGAAAGGAGAAGAGCCTGTGAATGAACAGCAACAGCAAAAACTGGATGATATCCTGAAAAAGCATCAGTACGACAGTACCCTCGTGATTGCGATTATGCAGGATGTTCAGAAAGAATATCACTATCTTCCGGAAGAGGCATTGTGCTATATTGCCAAAGAACTGAAGATGAGTGAGGCCAAGATTTATGGGGTGGCAACTTTTTATGAGAATTTTTCTTTGGAGCCGAAAGGAAAATATGTAATCAAAATATGTGATGGTACGGCGTGTCATGTGCGCAAGTCAGTACCGATTCTTGAGGAGTTTCGAAAAACGCTTGGGGTCACGGAAGAGAAGCCGACTTCAGATGATATGCTGTTTACGGTGGAGACGGTATCCTGTCTGGGTGCCTGCGGACTGGCGCCGGTATGTACGGTGAATGATCATGTGCATCCGGCCATGACACCGGAAAAAGCAAGAGAATTGATTAAGCAATTAAAGGAGGAGGCTGCGCATGAAAATTAAAAACCGTGACGAGCTGATTGCCAAGCAGGAACAGTACCGTGCTTCGTTAAACAGTCAGAGAAAGCAGATTCTTATTTGTGCCGGAACCGGCTGCGTGGCAGGAGGCTCGCTGGAAATTTATGCAAAAATGAAAGAGATTATCGAGAGCAAAGGACTGAAATGTGCTCTTGTTTTGGAGAAGGACCCGCATGGTGACAGCATCGGATTGAAAAAGAGCGGCTGTCACGGATTCTGTGAAATGGGACCGCTCCTTCGTATCGAACCGATGGGATGGCTGTACATAAAAGTGGGATTGGATGACTGTGAAGAGATTATAGAAAAGTCCATTATCGGTGATGAGGTTATTGAACGTCTTGTTTATAAGGATAAAGAGGGAAATCCCTATGTAAAACAGGAGGAGATTCCTTTTTATAAACAGCAGACCCGAATTGCGTTAGAGTATTGCGGACACATCAATGCAGAAAGTATTGCGGAATATTTGGCACTGGGTGGTTACAGTGCCGTTGCCAAGGCATTATTTGATATGACACCGCAGGGGATTGTAGATGAAATTACGGAATCCTGCCTGCGCGGACGCGGGGGCGGCGGTTTCCCGGCCGGCAGAAAATGGCAGCAGGTTTTGGACCAGAAAGAAGAAGAGAAATATATTGTCTGTAATGGTGATGAGGGTGATCCGGGAGCGTTCATGGATCGTTCTATGATGGAGGGAGAACCACACCGTGTGATTGAGGGAATGCTGATTGCTGCCATTGCAACGGGGGCACATCACGGATATATTTATGTGCGTGCCGAATATCCGCTGGCAGTAGAACGTCTGCAGACAGCGATTGATAAGGCGAATGACAGAGGTCTTCTGGGAACGAATATACTTGGTTCGGGATTTGATTTTGATTTACATATCAGCCAGGGTGCCGGTGCATTTGTCTGTGGCGAGGGAAGTGCATTGACGACCTCCATTGAAGGAAATCGCGGTATGCCTCGCGTGAAACCGCCGAGAACCGTTGAACATGGACTTTTTGACAAGCCTACCGTTTTGAATAATGTTGAAACATTTTGTAATGTTCCGCCGATTATTCTTAATGGTGCGAAATGGTATCAGGGGTTTGGACCGGCGAATAATCACGGTACGAAGGCATTTGCCCTGACGGGAAATGTTCAGAACACCGGTCTGATTGAAGTACCGATGGGAACGACACTGCGTGAAGTTATTTTTGACATTGGCGGCGGTGTGAAGGGCGGAGATTTCAAGGCGGTTCAGATAGGCGGACCGTCCGGAGGCTGTCTGTGCATCAGCGCAACAGAGGATCATTTGAACATGAAGCTGGATTTTGATTCCCTGAAAAAAGTAGGAGCCATGATTGGTTCCGGCGGACTGGTTGTTATGAATGACAAGAGCTGCATGGTGGAAGTGGCACGCTTTTTCATGAATTTCACGCAAAATGAATCCTGTGGTAAGTGTGTTCCGTGCCGTGAAGGAACCAAGCGTATGCTGGAGCTTTTGACTGATATTACGGAAGGACGCGGAACCATGGAGCATATTGAATTGCTGGAAACGCTGGCAGAGACTGTTTCAGCTACGGCACTGTGTGGTCTGGGCAAGACGGCTGCCTCTCCGGTTGTGTCAACGCTGAAGTATTTCCGTGATGAATATATAGCGCATGTTGTTGATAAAAAATGTCCGGCAGGGCAGTGTAAGGCACTTACAAGTCTTCAGATTGATCCGGAACTCTGTAAAGGCTGCACGAAATGTGCGAGAATGTGTCCGGTAGGAGCCATTACCGGAAAAGTGAAGGAGCCGCATACAATCGATACGACGAAATGTATCAAATGTGGCGCCTGCAAAGACGGCTGCAACTTTGGCGCCGTAAAGGAGGTGTGATTATGGCAGAGAAAAAGTATATGATTATTGATGGCATTCGTGCAGAGTTTACGGATGAAAAGAATATTTTGCAGGTGATTCATAAAGTGGGAATTCACGTGCCGACTTTCTGTTATTATTCCGATATGTCCATTTACGGTGCGTGTCGCATGTGTGTGGTGGAAGACGAAAGAGGAAGTATCATTGCATCCTGCTCCACACCACCGAAAAATAAGATGGTGATTAAGACGAATACCGGTCGTCTTCATGATTACCGAAAAATGATTCTTGAACTGTTGCTGGCATCGCATTGTCGTGATTGTACGGTATGCGAAAAGAATGGAAACTGTCGTCTGCAAATGCTGGCAGCGCGTTTCCGCCTGACGGATGTACGCTTTCCTAATACACATCCGGAGAGAATGATTGATGATTCTTCTCTTTCCATCGTGCGTGATCCGAGCAAATGTATTCTGTGCGGTGACTGTGTGCGCATGTGTAATGAGGTACAGCATGTAGGAGCAATTGATTTTGCCAATCGTGGTGCTGATATGGTTGTTACACCGGCATTTAATCGTAAAATTGCTGAAACGGACTGCGTGAACTGTGGCCAGTGTGCGGCAGTTTGTCCGACAGCGGCAATTACCATTAAGAAAGATTTGAAACAGGTATGGCAGGCTCTTTATGCACCGAATAAGCGTGTGGTTGCACAGGTGGCTCCGGCTGTTCGTGTGGCAATTGGTGAAGAGTTCGGGCTGAAACCGGGTAAAAACTCCATAGGGAAAATTTATACGGCATTGCGCATGTGCGGATTTGACACGGTATTTGATACAAGTGTGGCAGCTGATTTGACGATTGTGGAAGAGGCGGCTGAACTGGTACGCAAATTGGAAAACGGCGAAAATACGTATCCGGAAGGAAATAAATACCCATTGTTCACATCTTGTTGTCCGGGATGGGTTCGTTTTGTAGAGACGAAGCATCCGGATATGCTTCCTTATGTTTCTACGTGCAAGTCGCCTATGGAAATGTTTGGGGCAGTGATAAAGGAGTATTATAAGCCGGCAGACAAAGAATCCGGTTTGGAAACCGTATCCGTAGCGGTCATGCCGTGCGTGGCAAAAAAATACGAAGCGGCAAGAGACGAGTTTAAGCGTGATAACGTGCCGGATGTAGATTATGTTATTACGACGAAAGAATTGATCCGCATGATTAAGGAATTGGGAATTCAATTTGATGAAATTGAGCCGAGTGCGCCGGACATGCCATTCAGCATTTATTCAGGAGCAGGTGTTATCTTTGGTGTGACGGGTGGTGTGACAGAAGCAGCCCTGCGTCACGTGGCGGCTCAGGATAATGAGACAATGCGTCAGCTCGAATATACGGGAATTCGCGGGCTGGATGGAGTGAAAGTCGCAGAAGTGGAAATCGGCGGTAAGATGCTCCGTATCGGTGTTGTAAATGGTCTGGGAAATGCAGACATTCTTCTGGACAAGATTCGTTCCGGTGAAGAACACTTTGACTTCGTGGAAGTAATGGCGTGCCCGTATGGCTGTATTGGTGGTGCCGGACAGCCATTTGGTTATCAGTCTGTGAAAAAAGAACGTTCCGTAGGAATGTACAAGGCAGATAAATCAGCGATTATTAAACGCTCCGGAGAGAATCCGGTTGTCAGTCAGCTTTACGAGACGGGAGTTCTGAAGGGACGCAGTCATGAACTTCTTCACGTTAACTATCTGAAAGAGAAAGAAGAGTGAACGAAACTGTAAATAAAGGAAAAAAGGACCCGTGTCATGTTGGCAGTTTGGGTCCTTTTTGTGTCGCCTGACGCTTGTAAAAAAATATATTGACAAGGCAAAGATTCTGTGCTAAGCTTCTTTCAAAGCAAGCTCTTAATGATTCGAAGAAAATTCTATT
>CAZGDT010000037.1:0-10134 GCA_964524245.1 uncultured Eubacterium sp.
CTTGATAGGAATTGCTTTGTTTTTGACACTTTTTATTATGGCGCCCGTTATGTCACAGGTGAACTCAGAGTGCATTCAGCCTTATGATAAAGGAAAACTGACGCAGGAGGAAGCGTTGAATGCCGGTTTGAAACCGATTCGGAAGTTTATGTTTGAACAGACAAATCGTAAAGATATCCGTTTGTTTATGGAGATTGAAAAACAGAGCAATGATGTATCTGTTGAAAATGAAGATGAAATTCCGACATTAGTATTAATTCCCGCATTTATGATAAGCGAACTGCGTACGGCATTTATTATCGGATTTTTGATTTATCTTCCGTTTATCGTTATTGATATGGTTGTAGCTTCTACGCTGATGTCAATGGGCATGATGATGCTGCCGCCTACAACGATATCCATGCCGTTCAAAATTTTGCTTTTTGTTCTGGCGGACGGATGGAATCTGGTTATTGGCCAGTTGGTTAAGACCTTTTACTGACGGGAGGCGAAATTATGACTGACGAGGACGTGCTTGATATTACAATTGATATGATATGGTGCATTATTAAATGTGCTGCGCCTCTTTTGCTGGTATCGCTGATTGTAGGTTTGGTTATCAGCATATTTCAGACGGTTACTTCCATTCAGGAGCAGACACTGACTTTTGTACCTAAGCTTTTAGCAATTTTTGTCACCCTTTTACTTTGCGGCGGCTGGATTATGGACAATTGTGTTGAGCTGCTGACGGAATTATGTGAGAAATTTGCGCTGTTCACGGGAGGCTGAGGATGACATTTACAGTGGAAAACCTGGAGTTTTATCTCCTTGTTATTATGAGGGTTTCCGGATTTGTCATGACGGCTCCGTTTTTCAGTTATTCGTCTGTACCAATGAGAATCCGGGCGGCCATAAGCATTTTTTTATCACTTGTCGTTATTCAGATAACGCCGGTGATTGCACTCCAGTATACGGGAGTGCTTGGGTATGCTGTTCTTGTCCTAAAGGAAACTTTCCTTGGAATTACACTCGGGTTAATGTGCAGCATGTGCTTTTACATTATTAACCTGGCCGGTCAGATTATGGATATGGAAATGGGGCTTTCCATGGCAAATATGTTTGACCCCATGATGAATATGCAGGTTTCCGTGACAGGAAATTTGTATAATTACCTGTTGATGTTGTTTCTCGTTGTGACAAACATGCATTATTATATAATTCGCGCCATCACGGATTCCTTTTCCTACTTCAATGTAGGAAAGGCCGTATTTGATACGGTTTCACTGAAAAATGTGGTGATTGATTTTATGGCCAACTATTTTATTATAGCAGTGCGGATCGTACTGCCTGTGTTTGCCTGTATGCTGCTGATTAATGTGGTATTGGGTGTGCTTGCAAAGGCGGCTCCGCAAATGAATATGTTTGTTGTTGGTATGCAAATCAAAGTGCTCGTAGGACTGCTGATTTTAGTCCTCGTGATACAAAGTTTTCCGATGGTTGCAGATTACATTTTTGATGAAATGAAAGATATAATCACACGGGTAATTCATGTGTTTACGCCAAAATAGTCAGATGAGCAGGTGATATATTGGTATGGGAATATAATCTTCAGCTCTTTGCCAAAGATGGTGAAGGGGGAGAAAAAACAGAACCGGCAACTCCGAAAAAACTCGAAAAAGCGAGAGAAGAAGGACAGGCGCCGAAAAGTCAGGAACTGAATACGGCGATTCTGCTTCTTATATTGTTCGGATGTTTGAAAATTTTTGGCGGATATATGTTAGGGCGTTTTTATGATATGTTTCGTTTTTTTTATGGGAGTATCAACAATTACGCGGTAGAAGAGTTTACCATATCACGTGCACTGGGGTTGTTTCAATATGGGCTGCAGGAAATTATGCTGACAATATTACCCCTTATTGCCATAGCACTTTTGGGTGCTTTTGTTGTTAATGTGGTTCAGGTAAAATGGAAAGTGACAACGAAACCGCTGCAGCCGAAGCCGAACAAGATTAATCCCATCCATGGATTCAAAAGAATGTTTTCAAAGGATAAGATATTTGAACTTATAAAAGCAATTCTTAAAGTGGGAATTTTGTTTTATGTGGTATACAGTGCCCTGAAAGATGAGTGGGGCATGGTTATTAATATATATCAATTGGATATATGGTCAGCGCTTTCATTGATTGTGGATACGGTGTTGACCATTGCATTTAAGATTACGGCAGTTTTTCTCATTATTGCATTTGCTGATTGGATGTACCAGAAACGTAAATTCAAAAATGATATGAAGATGACGAAACAGGAAGTAAAAGACGAATACAAAAATA
Source organism: uncultured Eubacterium sp. (assembly GCA_964524245.1). Taxonomy (GTDB): domain Bacteria; phylum Bacillota; class Clostridia; order Lachnospirales; family Lachnospiraceae; genus Eubacterium_F. The sequence continues at coordinate 2,307 of CAZGDT010000037.1, forward strand.
CGGAGGGAAATCCGCAGATTAAAGGTCAGATTCGAAGAAAAATGCAGGAAGTATCCAGAAGGCGTATGATGCAGGAACTGCCGGAGGCAGATGTTGTCATTACAAACCCGACACATTTGGCTGTGGCATTGAAATATGACAAAGAAGTTGCGGAAGCACCCGTTGTTATTGCAAAAGGGGCAGATTATCTTGCTTTCCGCATAAGAGAAGTAGCAGGAGAAAATCACATTGAAATTGTAGAAAACAAACCCCTGGCAAGAATGCTGTATCACAATGTAGAACTGGGGGAGCAGATTCCGCCGGAATTGTATCAGATGGTAGCGGAAATTCTTGCTTATGTGTATGGATTACAGGGGAAGGTCAGTTAATTAGGAAACGAAAGGAGGAAACAGAATGCAACGTGCAGATATCGCATTAGGCGCTTTTATTTTGGTACCGATTCTATGTCTGATTATTCCGGTTCCTCTGTTTTTACTTGATATTCTGTTTGCGTTAAATATAGCATTGTCCATGATCATTCTGTTCAATGCCCTATTTTCCAGGGAACCGCTTGATATGTCCAGCTTTCCGACGCTGCTTTTGCTGACTACATTGTTTCGTCTGTCATTGAATGTCAGCTCGACGAGAAATATTCTTCTTTACGGGGAAGCCGGAAATGTGGTAAATACGTTTGGAAATTTTGTAGGCGGCGGAAATCTTGTGGTAGGAGCCATTGTATTCTTTGTTCTCATCATCATGCAGTTGCTTGTTATCAATAAAGGTTCAGAGCGTGTATCGGAAGTTACGGCACGATTTACGCTGGATGCCATGCCCGGAAAACAGATGGCAATTGATGCCGATTTGAATACGGGAGCGATTACAGATGAGGAAGCCAAGGAGCGAAGAGAAAAGATTCAGCAGGAATCTGCGTTCTTCGGCGCCATGGATGGTGCCACAAAATATGTAAAAGGAGATGCCACGGCAGGACTTGTTATTACGGTTTTGAATTTTGTGGGTGGTATTGCCATTGGAGTTGTAATGAATGGGCTGGATTTCTCATCAGCGGTACAGACATATTCGATTTTGACAATTGGTGACGGACTTGTAAGTCAGATTCCATCCCTTATGATTTCTCTGGCAACCGGTATTCTTGTAACAAAAGGTTCCAAAGAAGCGGATGTGGGAAATATATTGCAGAAACAGCTTTTTTCTACACCAAAAGTTATGAATATTGTTGGTGTGGCACTTATCGGGCTGGGTATTTTTACACCGTTAAACATGCTGATTTTCTGCGCATATGGTATTCTTTTCATCATTACCGCCCGTATGATTTCCAATGAACTGGAAATGGCTGAGACGGATGAAGCCGTGGCGGAAGAGGAGGAATCAGCGGAAGAAATCCGGAGACCGGAGAATGTAAATTCTCTTCTTCAGGTAGATGCGATAGAACTTGAATTTGGCTATGGTATTATTCCGCTTGCTGACGTAAACCAGGGAGGCGATCTTTTGGATCGTGTCGTTATGATTCGAAGACAGATTGCGCTTGAACTCGGCTGCGTTGTGCCAATGATTCGTCTCCGTGATAATATTCAGCTGAATCCAAATCAGTATCTTATAAAGATTAAGGGAGTACCTGTCAGTGAAGGAGAAATTCTCTTTGATCATTATATGGCGATGAATCCGGGGTATGTGGAAGAAGAGATATCGGGAATTCCGACTTTTGAGCCGTCGTATCATTTGCCGGCCATCTGGATTACGGAAAGTCAGAGGGAACGGGCAGAATCACTGGGTTATACGGTAGTTGATCCGCCATCCATCATTGCAACTCATCTGATGGAAATTATACGTTCTCATCTTGATGAGCTTCTTACCAGACAGGATGTACAGAATCTTATTGAGAATGTTAAAGAAGCAAATGAAACACTGGTATCGGAATTGGTACCAAAACTGCTTAATGTTGGTGAAATTCAGAAGGTTCTGCAGAATCTTCTGGCTGAGGGCATATCAATACGCGATTTAGTGACCATATTCGAGACACTGGCTGATTATGCTCCGACGACGCATGATACGGATATTCTGACAGAGTATGTCAGACAGAATCTGAAGAGAGCAATATCAAATCAGTATTTTAACAACAATGAAACAACGAGTGTAGTAACTTTGGATCCAAATGTTGAACAAAAGATTATGGATTCAGTTAAACAGACGGAACAGGGGGCTTATCTTGCACTTGATCCGGATTATACGAACAAACTCATGTCATCTTTGAAAGAAGAAACGGACAAACTGGAAGAACTGGGACGTACGCCGATTATTATTACTTCACCCATTGTCCGTATGTATTTGAAAAAGCTGACAGTCGAGCAATTCCGAAATCTTCATGTTTTATCATATAATGAGATTGATTCGGATGTTGAATTACAATCAGTTGGGATGGTGACGGTAGAATGATAATAAAGAAATATCTTGCAAAAACGGAAAAAGAAGCTGTTGAGATGGCGAAGGATGAACTGGGAAATAATGCAATTGTGATGAATATAAAAAAGGTTCATCCGAAAGGACTTTCCAGATTTTTTGTACGTGCCAAGGTGGAAGTTACGGCGGCATTGGATGAGTCGCCGCAGACGGATGAAAAGAAACCGAAGCCGGATTTGCCTGCAAAGGAGCAATCCAATCCGCTTCCGGCACGTGAAGATGATGAATCCTCGTTGGAGGACCGTTTGTCAAAACTGCAATCCATGCTGGAAAAGCAAATGTCAGAAAAAAAAGAGAAAACAGAAGAAGAGAAAAAACCGGTTCAGGAAGATGTTGCACCGGATGAAAAGGAAGAGGCTGCTGTTGCAAAAGAAGATGAAACGCAGGAAGGAGAACGTACAAAAGCCTGCAAAGAATTAATTTTTCAGCAGTTAATACAGAATGAAGTAGATGAAGAAATAGCCAAATCCATTATGGATGAAGTTAACCGGTCATTAGCGAAAGATGCACCGTTAGATCAGATTCTGGCCAATGTTTACCAGAAAATAATTCTTATGATTGGTCAGCCTTATCGTTTGACGACGGCTGCTGAAGGAAAGACAAAATTTATTTTTTTCCTCGGCTCGACGGGGGTAGGAAAAACTACGACAATTGCAAAAATTGCTTCCAAGCTGAAATTGGAAGATAATGCCAATATAGCGTTAGTTACGGCAGATACTTATCGAATTGCCGCAGTAGAACAGCTGAAGACGTATGCCAATATTTTATCGGTACCGCTGGAAGTGATTTACAGCCCGGAAGAATTGGGTGAGAAGATGGAAAGTCTGTCGCAATTTGACGTGTGTCTGGTTGATACGGCCGGACGTTCTCATAAAAGTAAAGAACAGATTGAGGATATCCGTACTTTGATTGAACAGGTGCCGATTGGTGAAAGAGAGGTGTACCTGGTTCTGAATGCGGGTACCAAATATAGTGATTTGAAAGAAATTGCGTCCGTATATTCCGGACTTACGGATTTCAGCATTATATTTACAAAGCTGGATGAGACTACATCAGCCGGTGTTATGCTGAATATGCGGATAAAAACCAATTGTCCGCTTTCTTACGTAACATGGGGACAGAACGTACCGGATGATATGGGAGAAGTTGACCCTCAAAAAATTGCAAAAGAACTGTTAAGCGGAAAAAGTGACTATTAGTTCAAGGTGAGAGAAAGGAAAGTGAGGAATGGATCAGGCAGAAGGATTAAGAAATATTATAAAAAAACAGGAAATTGAATCTGCTGAAAGAACTGCCCGTGTAATCACCCTGACATCAGGAAAGGGAGGTGTGGGGAAGACAAGTCTGTCAGTGAATCTTGCCATTTGGCTTCGCAGACTCGGTAAGCGTGTTGTTATATTGGATGCAGACTTCGGACTTGCGAACATTGAAATCATGCTTGGAATACGGCCTCAATATAATCTGGCAGATCTTATGTTTCGCGGAAAAAGCATAAATGATATAATAACTTATGGACCGGAGGGAATTGGTTTCATATCCGGAGGTTCAGGTATCAATGAAATGGCTAATTTGACAAGAGAGCAGATTTTTCATCTGATACAGAAATTAGAAGAACTGGATCGGCAGACAGACGTTATAATTGTTGATACCGGAGCGGGCATCGGTGATTCTGTGCTTGAATTTGTGGCAGCAAGCGCGGAAGTTCTATTGGTTGTAACTCCGGAACCGACCTCTATTACGGATGCATATGCGCTTTTGAAAACATTGAATCGTAATTCGTCATACAAACCGGAAAAAACAATGCTGAGGATGGTCGCCAATCAGGTACGCGGCAATAAAGATGCAGATGAACTGTTTGAAAAACTCGGTGTTGTTGTTAATAAGTTTTTAAATATTGATATTGATTATCTTGGGGCCGTGCCCTATGATTTGAACATGCAGAGAGCAGTGATGCGACAGGAACCATTGAGCATGGCATCACCCACTGCTTCAGCAGCGCGGTCAATTGAGAAGATTGCAAGTCTTCTTACAGACAAGGAAGAAGAGAAGATTTCTCCGTTTGGAATCATGCAGCTCTTTTCCCGTGTAATCAAAATGAAGTTTAACCGATAGGAGGTTTGGATCATGAAGATTACATTTGAAATAGGTGACCGGATAGAAATGACACATCTGAAAAGTGTTGCAGGTCATAAACTTTCAGAGAGAAAATATGGCAGTCAGCTTTTGGATTATGACGGGATTCGTACTGCCAAAATTGCGATGCCCATTGCTGAAAATCATGTTGTTCCTCTGGAAGTCGGGGACGATTATAATTTGTGTTTCTTCACAAATTCCGGCTTGTATCGGTGCGTCGCAAGAATAGAGAAACGTTATTCAGAAAACAGAATGTATGTGATGGATGTTTTTTTTCTCACGGATTTGACGAAATATCAACGGCGAAAATTTTATCGCCTTGATTGTATGTTCCTGATTAAATACCGTGAAATTCAGGATGAGGAAAACAGTTGCGGAGAGTGGGAAGAAGGAACAATTTCCGATCTTAGCGGCGGTGGGATGCGTTTTCATGGAAAACGCGAATTGAAGAGCGGCTCCTTGATAGAGGTGATGCTCCCGTTGTCTTTACAAAGCGGAATTGTGCCTCTGTCCTTTTTAATGCAGGTTATTGCCTGTGTACATTATGAAGGAAGCCGTATTGCTTACGAAATACGAGGAGAATTTAAGAACGTAAAAAATGCTGAGCGAGAAATCGTTGTCAAATATGTTTTTGAGGAGCAAAGGAGACGTTTGAGAAAGGAGTGACATGATGATATGAAAAAAGTATTTGTAATTGATGACTCTGCACTCATGAGAAGGGTGATATCTGATATAATAAACGAAGATGACAAGTTAACAGTGGTTCGGACGGCGAGTAACGGACAGGAAGCGTTGGAACTTTTACTGCAGGGGTTGAAAGCGGACATCATTTTGGTTGACATTAATATGCCGCGCATGGATGGTGTTCAGTTTTTGAAAGAGATGAATAAACACCGGCTTTCAATTCCTGTTTTGATTGTAAGCTCCATAGCCGGTGAAAGTGCGAATGAAACAATAGAAGCATTGGCACTGGGAGCATTTGACTTTGTGAAAAAACCGAATGGCTCCATTGGTGGCGGCTACAGTGATTTTCGAAAGAAAGTGCTGCTTCGTGTTTATATGGCATGCGGTCTTTCTTCTTCGGCGAGGGAAGAGGATATCGAAAAGAAAAAAACGGAGACTTTCGAAAAACCGGCTGCACGAAGCCCGGTTGGCAGACGCAGAAATATTGCCGGCACGACAAACAGCACCGGAATGCGTCTTGTTGTTATTGCTTCTTCGACGGGTGGTCCAAGAGCCCTTCAGTCCGTAATACCATATTTTCCGGCAGATTTTCCGTATCCGATTGTTGTTATTCAGCATATGCCGGCCGGCTTTACCGGTTCGCTTGCAAAACGTCTGGATGACATGAGTGCCTTGACGGTAAAGGAAGCAGAGGACGGAGAAGTGCTGCGAAAAGGTGTTGTGTATATTGCGCAGGGGGGAAGACAGTGTGAACTGTCGGAACAGCCGGCGGGAACCTTTCGCTTGTCTGAAACGGAAAAACCGGCACGGGGAGGACTTCGGCCCTGTGCGGACATTTTCTTTGAATCTCTTGTTGAAGTATCACTTGACCATTATGTGTGTGCGGTACTGACCGGGATGGGAAGTGACGGATGCAAGGGGATTCAGCTGATAAAAGAATGCAGAGAAGTTAAAGTTGTAGCACAGAACGAGGACACGTGTGTAGTTTACGGGATGCCCCGTGCTGTGGCGCAGGCAGGAGTTGTTAATGAAGTCGTGCCATTGGAGGATGTGGCCGGCACCATAATAAAACAAATAGGAGTGTGAAAAAATGGATACGAGCCAATATTTAGATTTGTTTATTGATGAAACAAAAGAACATCTGCAAAGCCTGAATGAGCATGTGCTGGTCTTGGAAAAAGAACCTGATGACGCGGATACCATTAATGAGATTTTCCGTGCGGCACATACTTTGAAAGGTATGTCAGGAACGATGGGGTTCACCCGGATGCAGCGTTTGACCCATGATTTGGAGAATGCTTTTTCTGAAATCCGCAATGGGAACATGAAGGTAAGTGAAAAGCTTATTGATGTGTTGTTCCGTGGCCTTGATGCACTGGAATCATATTTGAGTGTCATTTCATCTGAAGGCAATGAGGGAACGGAAGATAATGAAGACATTATTAATGATCTCAATGCACTTCTTCAGGAACAGGGCGGTGCTAAAGCCGGAGAGAAAATACCGGCACAGGCAGCGGCTCCGAAGCCGGCAGAAGTGTCACAGGAAGCGCCCGTTTCCCCGGTGGAAAATGAGAAGAGTAAGTACAGGGAAATTTCAATTTCCGATTATGAGATTTCAGCAATACAGGCAGCTAAGAAAGAAGGGAAAAATGTCTATGGTATTACGGTCTATCTCCAAGAGACATGTATTCTTAAATCTGCGCGTGCGTTTCTTGTGTTCAAATCCGTGGAAAACAAAGGTGAGTTGATTAAATCCGTGCCATCGACGGAAAAAATAGAAGATGAGGAATTTGACTTTGATTTCAGCTGGATATTTGCTTCCAATGATTCAATGGAAAATATCAAAAAACTGATTTTGAGTGTTTCTGAAATTTCAGAGGTTTACATCGGAGAAATTGAGGTGTCCGATATTTCCGTGGCGGCGGATGAGGGAAAAGAAGAAAAAGATGAACAGAAACCGGACGAAAAAAATGCGGTGGAAGTTAAAGAAAAAACGAAAAAATCTGCTGCAAACAAAGGAAAAGTGGGAAGCCGCTCCGTTCGCGTGGACATTGACAAACTTGACATTTTGATGAATTTGGTGAGTGAGCTTATTATTGCAAAGAACGGATTGGTGTCTGCCAGTGCATCAGAGAACACCTCGCAGAGTGAAAATGGCCAGGCGTTTCATGAGCAGATTGAATACCTCGAAAGAGTAACGACGAATCTGCATGAATCCGTTATGAAAGTGCGCATGGTTCCGATTGAAAGTGTCGTAAACCGTTTTCCACGCATGATTCGTGATTTGAACCGTAAATTAGGGAAGAAGATGGAACTGTATATGACCGGTGAGGAGACAGAACTCGACCGTACCGTGATTGATGAAATCGGCGATCCTTTGATGCATTTGCTTCGAAATTCCGCAGATCACGGATTGGAAAGCAACGAAGAACGTGTTCGTCTCGGCAAACCGGAAGTCGGTTCTATTTTCCTGGATGCATATCAGGATGGTAACAATGTTGTCATTGAGGTGCGGGATGACGGCGCCGGAATTGATATAGACAAAGTGCGGAAAAAA
>CAZGDT010000038.1:0-5001 GCA_964524245.1 uncultured Eubacterium sp.
GATTCTTGTTCGTGCCGCTGAAATAGCCGAACAGATGGAGGAAATAAATAATAATGGTATTTCTTCCGAAACAGCGGAAGAAAACAAAAAAACTGATTTGACCGGCAACATGACACAGCTTTCCATATTTGATACAATGGGAAGTGGTCAGACAGATGATATTTTGTTTGAACTTCGAGATATTAATCTTTCCAATGTAACACCGATTGACGCCATGAATCTTATATACAAATGGCAAAACACATTAAAAGAAAGATGGTAATAATCAAGTGTGGAAGGGGGAGAAAAAATGATAGAAGTTCTTGACCAAAAGACAATTAATCAGATTGCTGCCGGCGAAGTGATTGAAAGACCAATGGCGGTTGTTAAAGAACTGATGGACAATTCTTTGGATGCCGGCGCAACCGCCATCACCGTAGAAATAAAAGAAGGCGGTCTTTCTTTTATTCGCATTACTGACAATGGAGCGGGGATTGCCGGGCAGGAAATACCCACAGCTTTTTTGCGGCATGCGACAAGTAAGATTCGAACTCCGGAAGATTTATTGTCTGTTACCAGTCTTGGCTTTCGTGGGGAGGCGCTTTCAAGTATAGCCGCTGTGGCACAGGTAGAACTTGTAACGAAAAAACATAATGAAATCGTCGGAACAAGATATGAAATTCACGGCGGGCGTGAAATAACCCGTGAAGATGTCGGCTGCCCGGATGGAACGACGTTTCTGGTTCGAAACCTTTTTTTTAATACACCGGCAAGAAAGAAATTTTTAAAATCAAAAACAACAGAGGGAAACTATATTCACGAACTGGTACAGAGATATTCACTGGCACACTCAGACATACGTTTCTCTCTTATTATGGATGGAAAAAACAAACTGCAGACTTCAGGTGATGGGAATATAAAAACAAATATTTTTTACAATTATGGCCCGGATATCACAAGAGAGCTGATTGCTGTCTCTCATGAAGAAAATAATATGAAATTAGAAGGTTTCATTGGAAAACCCGTTCTTTCAAGAGGTAATCGGGGGATGATGAATTACTATGTCAATGGCAGATATATAAAAAGTCCCATTATTGCAAGTGCCATAGAGCAGGGGTATAAAAACTTTCTTATGAATCATCGTTATCCTTTTGTTGCATTATTACTGACGATAGATTCGTCCTTTATTGACATTAATGTTCATCCGACCAAGATGGAAGTACGTTTTACCAATCAGCAGGAAGTATATGACCTTTTTTATCATACAATACATAACAAACTTGAACAAGTCAGTCTGATTCCGGAAGTGGCGCTTGATGAAACGCCAAAAATTTCCGTTGAATCTCCGGCTCTAAACAAAAGAACACCGGAACCGTTTGAACGAATCCGGGAAGAACAATTAATCAAAAAGGAGCCGATACAAATGCCGGATTCTGATTCGGGACAGTCACCCTTTATGCAGAAAAATGCTGAAATTATAAAAGAAGAGTTTCAGCAGCTCGATTTAAAAAAAGAAGAAAGCATAAAAGCAGACACACTGGCATTTCGCATCATTGGTCAGGTTTTTAATACTTATTGGCTTGTTGAATATGAAAATGAACTTTTAATAATTGATCAACATGCGGCTCATGAAAAAGTGCTTTATGAAAAATTAATAACATCTTTAAAAGAAAAAGAAGCGCTGACACAAACATTAGCAGCACCGATTGTCGTGTCACTATCCGGGCGTGAAATCGAAATATTAAAACAGTATCGGTCTATATTTGATGAAATCGGATTTCAACTGGAAACATTCGGTGACAGAGAATTTTTAATAACCGGAATACCGGCTGATTTTTTGAATCTCTCTCCAAAAGAACTTTTTTTGGAATTATTAGACAGCCTGATGCAGGAGAAAACCAAAATTGAGCCTGAACTTATTTTAGATCATTGTGCAACCATGGCCTGTAAAGCAGCTGTAAAAGGACGTCATGCCATGTCGTATTCAGAAGCAAAAGAATTGATAAGTCAGATGCTTCAAATGGAACAGCCTTATCATTGTCCGCATGGACGTCCGACAACGATCGCCATGAGCAGATACGAATTCGAAAAAAAATTCAAAAGAATTATATGATTATTATGCCTGAAAGGAAGATAAACGGATGAAACAGCCGATGATAGTATTAACGGGGCCAACTGCCGTAGGAAAAACAGATATATCCGTTCAATTGGCAAAAGCAATAGGCGGGGAAATCATTTCGGCAGATTCTATGCAGGTGTACCGGCATATGAATATCGGTACAGCAAAAATTCGCCCGGAGCAAATGAATGGAATACCTCATTTCCTTATTGATGAAAAAAATCCGGACGAAGAGTTTAATGTTATGATTTTTAAGGAACGGGTAAAAGAATGTTTGCGGGAAATCTATGCGAAAAATAAAATTCCAATTCTTGTGGGCGGAACCGGATTCTATATTCAGGCTGTATTATATGACATTGCCTTTACAAAAGAACAGGGTGATTCTTCTTTTCGTATGGAAATGCAGAAAATTGCCCAAAGAAAAGATGGTGAAAAAATTCTTTATCATAAACTGAAGCAGATAGATCCGAAAACTGCGAAAACAATTCACCCAAATAACACAATACGTATTATTCGTGCTCTGGAATATTATCATTTTACGGGTGACAAATTTTCGACACATAATACACGCGAAAAACAACGCAAGTCGCCCTATCAGTTCCTTTATGTTGTATTAAATTGTAATAGGGATTTATTGTATCAGAGAATCAACAGCCGCGTAGAGCAAATGATGGAAGAGGGGCTTGTCGCTGAAGTCAGTTCTCTGCTTGCTCATGGTTATGGAAGAAATCTTGTTTCCATGCAAGGAATTGGTTATAAAGAAATTGCCGCTGCGCTTGACGGCGAATGCAGTCTTGCCGATGCCGTATATCGAATCAAACGTGACACACGGCATTTTGCAAAACGTCAATTAACCTGGTTTAGAAAGGAACGTGATGTAACACTCCTTGACAGGGAGAAATTTGAAAATTCGGATATGATTGTACGGGAGATTCTTCGATTGGCAAAAGAAAAAGGAGTGATTCTATAATGGAAAATATAAACATACAAAGCATGTATCAAAAATTTGGTATTAAGGATGACGTAATAGAATTTGGAAACAACGTGCTGCATGATATAGAAAATCGTTTTGCAAAAATTGATGAAACAGCAGAAATAAATCAGTTAAAAATAATTCATGCCATGCAAAAAAACCGTGTCGGCGAAAATCACCTGTTAGGAACAACAGGATACGGATATAACGATTCCGGTCGTGATGTTCTGGAAGCAGTTTATGCCGATATATTTCAAACAGAAGATGCTCTTGTGCGTTCTCAGATTACGTGCGGAACACACGCTCTGACAGTTGCCCTGTCATCAATTTTGCGACCGGGAGATGAATTGTTATCTCCTGTCGGTAAACCGTACGATACTCTGGAAGGTATTATCGGGATGGAAGGAACTCATACCAAAGGTTCCCTGCGGGAATTTGGTGTTCATTATCGCCAGGTTGACCTGATTGGAGACAGCGAATTTGATTATGAGGGAATTCGTCATGCGTTAAACGAAAAGACAAAACTTGTTACAATTCAGCGTTCTAAAGGATATGCCATGAGAAAAACATTTTCTCCGGAACAGATAGGCAGGTTAATCCGTTTTATTAAAGGAATACGTCCGGATGTAATCTGTATGGTGGATAACTGTTACGGTGAATTTGTTGAAACAATGGAACCTTCCCAGGTAGGAGCGGATTTATGTGTAGGTTCATTAATCAAAAATCCGGGGGGCGGACTGGCCCCCATGGGAGGATATCTTGTCGGACGAAAAGACCTGATTGAATTAGCTGCCTCACGTTTGACGGCTCCGGGACTTGGGAAAGAAGTGGGAGCTTCCTTAAATGTTAACCGTTCTTTCTATCAGGGACTTTTTATGGCTCCGACAGTTGTTGCCAGTGCATTGAAATCAGCCATTTTCGCGGCAAACATGTATGAGCGGCTTGGATTCACGGCAAGTCCCGGCGGAAAAGAGGAAAGACATGATATAATACAGGCAATTGCATTTGAAAGACCGGAACGGGTTATTGCTTTTTGTCAGGGAATTCAACAGGCTGCTCCGGTGGATTCTTACGTTCTTCCCGAACCATACCCCATGCCCGGGTATCACAGTGATGTTATTATGGCGGCAGGAGCGTTTGTTCAGGGGTCATCAATTGAACTCAGTGCAGATGCACCTATCGAGCCACCTTACAATGTTTATTTTCAGGGGGGGATTACATGGCCGCACGGTAAATTGGGTATATTAAAAACATTACAGAATATGGTAGACGGCGGTTTTGTCAGAATATCAGATAAAATGTAAAAAAACAAAAAAAATTCATAGAATTTTCTTAGTAAACAGGTATACATTTTTTGTTCAATATGGTAGAATATTTATGTTTAGGTAGGATTTGGGGTTCGAAAGGAGCCTGAATGAAAAACAGTTTTACAATGAAAGAATTGCCTGACACGGAAAAACCTTATGAAAAATGTGAAAAAAATGGAGCTGCATCCTTATCCAATGCGGAATTACTTGCCGTTCTTTTAAAATCAGGAACAAAAAACAAGACAAGTCTTTCGCTGTCGTTAGAGGTTTTGAATGCTCATCCGTCCTATAAAGGCTTGATGGGGTTGTACCATCTCACGAGACGAGAACTGATGCAAATCCGGGGGATTGGTCCGGTGAAAGCAATTCAAATTTTATGTGCGGTTGAATTGTCAAAAAGACTTGCAAGAGAATGCAAAAGCAGTGCCCCGTATTTTAACAGTCCGGCACAGCTGGCTGCTTACTTCATGGAAGAAATGCGCAACTTAGAAACCGAGCATCTGTATTTAGCAGCGATGGATACCGGCGGAAGACTTCTTTATGACAAAGCAGTATTCAAGGGAACCATTAACTATTCCGTGGTCAATCCCAGAGAGATTCTCCGTCTGGTGCTTCAGTATGAT
>CAZGDT010000038.1:5011-9938 GCA_964524245.1 uncultured Eubacterium sp.
TTGCACAATCATCCCAGTGGGAATCCTGTTCCCAGCAGAGAGGATATTCAAATGACAAAACGCCTGATGGAAGCATCAGATTTGGTGGGAATTCCCCTGTCTGACCACATTATCATTGGCGACAACCGTTACATCAGCTTAAAAGAAAGAGGATTGATTTAATTCTGAGAGGAAGAGTGATATGTCAGGAAAAGCAATAGGAATTGATTTTGGTACAAGTTCGATTAAGTTTTATAAAAATGGTGAAGGTATTATCCTTCATGAAAAAAGTGTCATTGCCATTTATAACAAAACCCATACGTTTGCAGTAGGAAACGAAGCTTATGAAATGTATGAAAAGGCACCTGCCAACATTAATGTTTCTTATCCCGTAAAAAATGGCGTGATTGCAGACATTGGCAATATGCAGTCCATGATTGATTATTTCTTTTTGCAACTGGATGGAAAGAAAAAATTAAAGGGTGCAGAATACTATATTGCTGTTCCTACCGATATAACGGAAGTAGAGAAGCGGGCATATTTTGATCTTATTACCAATACAAATCTTAAGCCAAAAAAAATTCATGTAGTAGAAAAACCTGTGGCAGATGCACTCGGCATGAGTCTTGATATTACAAAATCTACCGGTACGCTGGTTGTTGATATTGGTGCAAATACTACGGAGATTTCTGTTATGTCTCTTGGTGGAATTGTTCTCAGCCGATTGATTCCGATAGGCGGTAACCGGTTTGATGAAGCGATTATTAACAAAGTAAAAAAAGACAAAAGCTTTGTAATCGGTGAAAAAACAGCAGAAGAAATTAAAATGACCATTGGTTCTGCCTATGTTACGGACGAATCCATTGATGTATGCGGACGCAATCTGGTAACAGGACTTCCAAGTGAGATAACGGTAAATTCAGAAGATGTACATGCCGCACTTGGAGAATTATTTCAGGCAATTGCCGATGCAATAAAAATTATCCTTGAGCGCACACCGCCGGAAATTTCTTCCGACATTTATAAATCCGGTGTCTACATTACGGGTGGATCAAGCCGAATTAAGGATTTAGGACGTTTTGTATACGATCAGCTTGGACTGAAAGTAAATTTATGTGAAGAACCGGAGAGTACAGTTGTTATGGGGTTGGGAGCCATCATAGAGGATCCGCATCTGGCAAAACTGACCATCTAGCAGATAAACAGCAAAACGGAGGTGTTTGAATGAAAAAGCGCAGGCGGAAGAATTGGATTCATCCAAAAATATTATACATTTGCCTCTCTGTTTTGTGTGTGATGCTGGTACTCCTATCTTTTAAATTTACGGATCGCTTTGCGGGCGTGAAAGCAACAGTAGGAAATATCGTTACGCCGATGCAGAAGGGGATTAATTCCGTAGGACGTTATCTTTCTGATAAAACAGATTTGTTATCATCAAAAGAAAAGCTTTTATCAGAAAATGAGGAACTGCGAAAAAAACTGAACGAGTTAAGTTATGACAATAAAATTCTCGCCCGGGAAAATTCAGAATTGGAAAGTTATCGTGAATTATACAAATTAGATAAGGTTTATCCTGATTATCCCAAAGTAGCAGCCCGGGTAATCAGCCGGGATGGAAACAACTGGTTCCGGGTTTTTACGATTGACAAAGGGAAAAAAGATGGAATCAAAACCGACATGAATGTAATTGCCGGCAATGGCCTTGTTGGAATTGTATCGGAAGTAGGCGAATCATATGCAAAGGTGCGGGCCATTATTGATGATAAAAGCAATGTAAGCGCCATGTTTCAGAAAACAGGTGAAACATGTATCGTCAAAGGAAATATGGAAAGTATTTATAATGGCTACATTGACATTGAAATGATAAGTAATTCTGCAAAAATATCGCAGGGTGATGAAGTTGTTACATCCCATATCAGCGATAAATTCCTTCAGGGACTTTCTGTCGGATATGTAAAAGATGTTGTAAATGACAAATCAGCACAAACCAAAACGGCGCATTTAATTCCCGCCGTGGACTTTGATCAGTTGGAAAATGTACTTGTTATTACACAGTTAAAAGACAATTCGGAAATTGAGGATATAAAAAACTATGATTAAAAAACGAGTTGCGGCAGTTATCGTAATAGTCCTTGCATTTTTATTGCAGACAACAGTGTTTCATCCGATTGAACTTGCAGAGTCAGTTCCCAACCTTTTATTGGCGGTGACGATTACTTACGGTTATCTGAGAGGACGGACTTCAGGGTTGGTAATTGGATTTGTTTGTGGACTTCTTTTGGATTGTATGTATGGAAGTGTAATTGGTTTATATGCATTTATAATTATGACAATCGGATTTGTCGTTGGTTTTTGCCGGAAAATCTATTTTACGGACAGCTTGATACTTCCTGTTTCACTAATGGTTGCCGGTGAGTTTGTATATTTTATTTATTTATATATTACGGAATTTTTGATGCGAGGCCGCCTTCATTTTGTGTTCTATTTTCTGCATAAATTTTTGCCGGAAATGCTTTATACAACACTAATCGGTGTTCTTGTCTATGAACTGCTGGCCCTGCTCGACAGAAAACTTGATAATACAGGAAAGGAGATAGGATAAATGCTGAATGGTATACTTGACTTTTTGAAAAATATTGTAAAATCAAGATTTTTCACATTAATTACAACTTATGTTGTTTTATTCAGTATACTTATTGGCCGAATGTTTTATCTTCAGATTGTAAAAGGCGAAACATATGACAAGGAAGCATCTCTGCAAAAACAGAAAATTAAGACAATAAAAAGTGCCAGAGGAAAAATCTATGATTGCAACGGGAAATTGCTGGCAACGAATGAACAAAGCTATTCCGTTACGTTAGAAGATTCCGGTGAATTAACGGAAAATAAAGACAAAAATGCCATGATTGTGAAATGTATTGAACTGATAGAGAAAAATGGCGATAAATTGGATGTGGAATTTCCAATTAGTATTACCAAAAAAGGAAAATTCAAATATAATGTGGGACATGCGGCTGAACTTCGTTTCAAAAGAGATATTTTCTTTTGCAAATCAGTAAACGAGCTTACGCAGCAACAGCAGGATATGACGGCGCAGGAATTGTTTTACTACATTCGTACTTCGGACAAAGTTAATACCATACGTTTTTTTGATAAAGAAGAACAATACTCAAATGAAGAAGCAATTCGCATAATGACCGTAAGGTATGCATTACTGATGAATACTTATTCCAAATATGAACCAATTACGCTCAGCTCTAACGTATCAGAGAAAACGGTTGCGGCAATCAAAGAAAGTTCGGCAGATCTTCCCGGTGTGGAAGTATCCACGGAAATGAACCGTGTTTATTACGACAGCCGCTATTTTTCACATATAATCGGATATACCGGATTGATTTCTTCAGAAACGCTGTCGCAGTTAAAGGAAGAAGATCCAAATACGGAATATACCTCTGCGGACCAAATCGGGAAAACGGGAATTGAAAAACAATTTGAAGATGAACTGAAAGGATCAAAAGGCTCGGAGACACTAGTAATTGACAGCAGTTCCCGCGTGGTCAGTTCAAAAAAGACAAAAGATGCCGTGGCCGGAAATGATATATATCTTACCTTTGATTCTGATTTACAGAAGGCGACATACAAGCTGGCAGAGAAACAAATTGCCGGAATTCTTACATCAAAACTGGTAAATGGTAAAGGACACGGTACAAAAGGGAAAAATGCGAAAGGGATTATGATATCCGTTTATGATGTGTATAATGCATTATTTCAGAACAGTATTATTGATGTAACACATTTTAATACTTCAAAGGCTACTTCGTTAGAGAAATCTGTCCATGCGGCATTTTCTAATTCAAAAAAGAAAGCAGTTGCCATGGTGAAAAAAAATATGCGAGTAGACAGCAAAGTATCCGGAAACAGTATATCAGATGCTGAAAACGAGTATTTAACTTATGTTTTCAGTATGTTGAAAACAAATCAAATTCTGGATTCTGATACAATGGATACTACGGATTCCATGTACAATAAATATGTGAATGATAAGATAAGCTTAAGTGAATTCCTCGTTTATGCAATTAAGAATAATTGGATTAATTTAGATAATTTGGATATCGATAATAATTACTACAGTTCAGAAGAAATATTTAAAAAAATAGTTAATTATGTTTTGGACGAAATTCAGGATGATGCCCTGTTTGATAAAAAAGTCTATCACATCATGGTTGACGCAGGAACGATTTCGGGACGTGAAATTTGTCTGCTTCTCTATGATCAGGGAGTATTAAAAAAGAACGCAAAAACATATGCGAAATTGAAGGCAGGTATGATTTCTCCCTATAATTTTATAAAATCCAAGATTCGCACACTGGAAATTTCACCGGGAGAATTGGGATTAACTCCCTGTTCCTGTGCCGTAATTGTAACTGATGTTAAAACCGGAAAAGTAAAAGCGTTAACATCATATCCCAGTTATGATAATAATAAATTTACAAATTCTGTCGACAGTGATTATTATGCAAAAATTAGTACAAGCAGTGCTTCACCGTTGATGAACCGTGCCACCCAGCAAAAAGTGGCACCCGGATCTACCTTTAAAATGGTTACGGCGACTGCTTCGCTGGAAGAAGGCTTAATCGGACCATATACACAGGTAAAAGATGCCGTACAATATACGAAAATCAACAAACCGTGGCCGAAATGCTGGAGCACGGTATCACACGGAAACATAAATGTTTCGCAGGCGATTCAGCATTCCTGTAATTATTTCTTTTATGAGATGGGATATCGCCTGGGAAATGGGACTAAGAATATTGTAGATAATGAAAAAGGTCTGAATAAGCTGAAAAAATATGCAGATAAATACGGGCTTACAGAAAAGTCCGGAATTGAATTAGCAGAAGCAGAACCAACATTTTCCGATGTGGATGTTGTCCGTTCTTCTATTGGA
>CAZGDT010000039.1:0-4220 GCA_964524245.1 uncultured Eubacterium sp.
ACTGGATGATTATTTTTTGTCAGTACGCAGGCTTCTGTAACATGATAGCCTTTTTGATAAACTGATTTAGTGTCAGTACTTTCAGAACCGTCCCTGACCATACCGAGAGCTTCAAATTTATAACCATCCGGTTTCACGACATCACTATCATCTATGTGAATGACCGGATTGGAAGGCAGCCATTTGCGGATGGTAGTAAGATATGACTTTAGTGAAGCAGAAGGAATACCTTTATTCAGGTGTCTTGTCAGGCGTTCGACGGAATTAACCTTTTTGGATTTTTCATGAAGCTGGTCAACAATGTCAGTTAGCAGACAACTGCCGGATGCGAGGATACCATAAGTCATGTCGGCAGTAAATTTCTTTTCGGGTTTGGATAGGCTACGAGAAATTTTGTTTGAGAAAGTTAAAATTTCCCGTTTCATTTGGTAAGTAATTGATGTAGAATTAAGCATAAGGGATCCTTTCTTTTTTGTTTAGTGAGATTTTTGGTTGGTAGCTTAATTTTACATCAAAAAGGAATGGGATTCTTTATATTTTGAGGATTTTTTGAAAGTTGTTCATGGCTGAGCCTGTAAAAACAGGATATTGTGGATAAAACTACGGAAACTCAAGAGGAAAGTATATGTTGTATTTTGTTTGGAAATCGGGTATAATATCGTCGCGACGGTGTGAGGATAGATGCTTATGCTTTGTTAACTTTAACAATGTCAACCACGGTAGGGAGCAAACGTTTTGATTTTTCGCTCCTGAAGTTTGACTATGTTGAACGGGCGTCTGCTGTGGGGGATGGTTATTATTGAGTAATAAAGCTGTTCAGTGCCTTGATAAGTGCAGAGTATGAGTAAAATAAAACGGAAATATATGAATTAATAGATTTTGATATATGACAAGCATCAAAGCAGATTGATAGAAGGAGAATGTACGATGGTTAAGCGTGTAATGCACAACAAGGAGATGTTGTGGGATTTGGCAACGAATGATTTTTCTACAAAATATGCAGGTTCTTTTTTTGGTGTGTTTTGGGCATTCGTTCAGCCGGTCATTACGATTGTTGTGTATTGGATTGTGTTTGAATTTGGATTAAAAGCAACACCGCCGGTGGGGAATGTTACATATATACTTTGGTTTGCGACGGGGATGGTTCCGTGGTTCTTTTTTTCGGAAGGGGTGACTGCCGTTACCAACAGCCTTTTGGAATATAGCTATTTGGTAAAAAAAGTGGTTTTTGACATAGAATTACTGGCAATTGTGAAGATAATGTCGGCTTTATTCGTGCATGCGGTATTTGTTGTTTTATTGATTGGTATTTCTGTTGCTACAGGAACTGGCATTACAGTAGCTTTATTACAGCTTCCTTATTATATAATGTGTACAACGGTACTGGTGTACGCACTTGGAAAGATGACATCTGCAATTGTGCTGTTTTTTAGAGATTTGGGACAAATTGTAAATATTGTATTGCAAATTGGCGTGTGGGCGACTCCTATAATTTGGTCGTATTCTATCGTGCCAGAGAAGTTCCGTTGGATTATTGTAATAAATCCTGTATTTTATATTGTGGAGGGTTATAGGGATTGCTTTATAACAAGAGAATGGTTTTTTGAAAAACCCGGTTTGACATTTTATTTCTGGATAACTACATTTGTCGTTTTGAAAATTGGGAACGTTGTATTTAAAAAGCTTAGACCTCATTTTGCGGATGTATTGTAAAATGTGGTAGATTATTGCGTTGTGAAAAGGCGTTGAGGTGGAAGAAGGGAAGACACATGGAGAATATAGCGATAAATATTGAAGACATATCGAAGACTTATAAGCTGTATAATAAGCCTGTTGATCGTTTGAAAGAGGTTTTTAGCTTGTCGGGGAAGATATACTCGATGGAAAAATGTGTATTAAATCATGTTACCGTACAGATTCGCAAAGGTGATATAGTAGGAATTGTTGGAACTAATGGGGCGGGGAAGTCGACATTGTTAAAAATAATTACTGGGATTTTATCACCTAGCGCAGGTAAGGTTGAAGTAAATGGAAAAATAGCGGCGCTGTTGGAACTGGGGGCTGGATTTAATCCTGAGTTCACGGGCATAAAAAATATATATTTGAACGGAACAATGATGGGATTTACCAGAGAAGAAATGGAATTAAGGGTTCAAGACATTATAGATTTTGCAGACATAGGCGATTTTATTTATCAATCTGTAAAGACATATTCGTCTGGAATGTTTGCAAGATTAGCATTTGCGGTTGCTATTAACGTGAATCCGGACATATTAATAGTAGACGAGACATTGAGTGTTGGCGATTTGAGGTTTCAGTTGAAATGCATGGATAGAATGAAATCAATGATGGATCAGGGAGTTACGGTATTGTTTGTATCGCATGATATTAATGCGATAAGAAGAATATGTACAAAGGCGGTATGGCTAAAAGAGGGTTCTGTGCAAAATTATGGGGAAACAAATCGAATTTGCGATCAATATCTTGATTTCCTTAGGTTAGGGGAGCAGGACGATGAAAAGCTAGAGAAGTTGGCGGATAAAAGTAATGTTGATACGCACTCGGATGAAGTGCTGTTTAAAGACTTTCAACCAGGTATTGGAAATGGAGTGGCTGAAATTGTTGGAATTCGAATTTTGAACGGGGAGGGGAGGTTAGTTAATGAAGTATCTATTTATGAGCCAATAACAGTTGAAGTGTATTATGATGTTTATGATGACGGCATTGAAACTCCGGTGTTGGGGGTTGCACTGAAGAGAATTGATGACGAATATATATGCGGTGTTAACACTATGCTGGATAAGAAGAAGATACCGTGGAAATATGGGAGAAACAGTTATCGGTTGGCATATCCTGAAGGAATAAGAACGACGGGGGGAGTGTATTATTTTGACGTAGCACTGTTTGATAAAACGGCAACAGTTCCGATTCATTATTGGGCGAAAATTGATGAGTTTTTAGTAACAGCTGAGTATGTTGGGGAAGGATTTTGTATTATTCCTCATGAATGGAGATGAAGATGAGTAAATATGATTTTCAATTTGACTTATACAAAGAAGACACATTGTCGTGGATAGCGAATGAAATAAAAGAAGGAACGAAAGTTTTAGAATTTGGTGCGGCGAATGGAAGGTTAACGCGATTTTTAAAACAAAGTAAAAAATGTGCCGTTGATATTGTCGAGATAGATGTGGAATCGGGAACAGAGGCCGCACAGTATGCAAATAAAGCGTTTATTGGAGACGATGAAGGAGACATAGAGAAGTATCACTGGATTAAGCTGGGAAAAGGCTATGATTATATTGTCTTTGCTGATGTATTGGAACATTTAGTAAATCCACAAGAAGTATTGAATCGTTGTAAATCTGTGATTTCGAAAACGGGAAAAATTTTAGTTTCGGTGCCCAATATATCGCATAATTCTATTATTATTGAATTAATGAATGATAGGTTCAATTATACTCCGATAGGATTGCTTGATAATACTCATTTAAGATTTTTTACAAGGCAATCATTCATTAGAATGGCAGAACAAACTGGGTGGGCTGTCGTCGGAGAAAAACCGAGATATATTAGAGTAGGGGAGAATGAAATACAAAATTCGTATACTGATGTATCGAAAGAGGTATTTAAAGAGTTGATACAGCGTCAGACAGGAAATATTTATCAGTATATGTTTGTGTTAGCCCTGAGTTCGGAATATTTACTTGGGAACTGCGAACGCGTAGTGTGCATGGACAGATTTTCGCATTATTATGCGGAAGCGTTATATGAGAATGAGGGACAGTACGATTACAGAAAACAAGTTAGTCGGTATATTGATCTGGGAATGAAGCAGATTGACATTGTTTTGACGGTATTGGATAAAAGCAAAAAAGTTCTTTTGCATCCGATGAATTGCAATTGTGTTGTTCGGATTGGACGGTTTTTGACTCGTTCACAAAGGCATGAGAGTGAGAGGGTAATTACTTGTTTTGTGCACAACGCAGTGGAGGTGGACGGTGTTTACTGCTTTTTTGAGCAAATGCCACAGATTGAATTTGAATTGCAGGATGAGGATACAGAGATTTTACTTGAGATGGAAGTTTTAGCATATGACTTCGATGCTGTAGTTGTCAGAAAAATGTGTGACAGCATACAAAAGAGACAGCACTTATTAGAGGAGAGTCAACGGGAGCTTCAGAAAAGCGCAGAAAAATATGAGGAAATGATTGCACGGA
>CAZGDT010000039.1:4320-9859 GCA_964524245.1 uncultured Eubacterium sp.
AGGACAAGGAGTTTCAGGAAAGCGCAGAAAAATATGAGGAAATGATTGCACGGAAGGACAAGGAGTTTCAGGAAAGCGCAGAAAAATATGAGGAAATGATTGCACGGAAAGATAAGGAGTTTCAGGAAAATGCAGAAAAGTATGAGGAAGTGATTGCACGGAAAGACAATGAGTTTAGGGAAAGCGCAGAAAAATACGAGGAAATGATTGCACGGAAGGACAAGGAGTTTCAGGAAGATGAAGGCGTAACAGCACAATGCATTAAAGAATAAATGTTTATGCAATATGATGCAGACGGTTGCTACTAGCGTGGAGAAAGGTATGGATTATTGAGGTGAGAACATGGCAGAATTAAGTTTGATAAGAAGAGTTTTTAGAAAAATGCCGTTGCCGGAGAAAGTGAAAAGCAGAATAAGGTTACTTCTGCATATGGCGAGGAACAAAAATGATGCTAATGTAGTCAATATATATGGGAAAAATGAGTGCCATCCTAAAATAAAGGGAAGAGTGAAGGATGTAGTAGCGGTGATACCAAACTACAATTATGAAAGATACCTTAATGAAAGGATTGACTCCATTCTCTTTCAGACATATCCGGTGAGAGAGATTATTATTTTGGATGATTGCTCTACAGATAATAGCGTTAAACTTATTGAGGAGCGAATTAAGTATAATAAATCAGGGATAAAGATTAGTTTAATAAAGAATGAGAAAAATTCCGGAAGCGTTTTTGCACAGTGGCAAAAGGCGTTTCAGGTTGCAAAGTCGGATTATGTTTGGATTGCAGAAGCAGATGACAGCGCGGATGCAAGGTTTTTGGAAACAGTGATGAAATCCTTTAATGATGATGAGGTTGTTATTTCGTATTGTGAGTCATTAACAATGGATGAGTATAATGTTATCATGATGCCGGATTTGCGTGTTTGGATTGACATTTTCTCATGCGGTAAATGGGAAAAAGATTATGTGAAAGAAGGAGTGGATGAAGTCGCCGAAACAATGTGCATTAATAATACTATTGCAAATGTGTCAAGTGCAGTTATTAAGAACGGAGATTATTGGGAAATTTTGGAAGGCGCAAAATCGTATTGCTTAGCAGGGGATTGGTATACCTATATGAATATTTTGAAAAAAGGGAAAATAGCATACCATAAAGAATCGTATAACTATCATCGTATGCAGAAACAAGGATTGACCTTGTCTACATCGTATGAAAAGGAGTATAATGAAATTGTTAGCTTGCAGGATTTTGCCATGGAGAATTTTGTGATATCTGAGGATGTAATTCAAAAGGTATACAAAAGAAGAGAGAGGGAGAAGATTAGATTTGGATTGTAAAAAGAAACTATCGATTATAATACCGGTATATAATACACAAAATTATTTGGAAAAGTGCTTAGATTCAGTTGCAGAAGCAGTGTCAGGAATAGAAGATATTGTTGAAGCTTTGATTATTAATGATGGTTCTACTGATAACTCATTAGATATTATCGAAAACTACTGTTGCAAATACAAAGAATGGATGAGATTTTATAATAAACAGAATGGAGGACTGTCGGATGTAAAAAACTACGGTTTGCGCAGAGCTGTAGGGGAATATATAATATTTCTGGACTCGGATGATTACGTTGATGACTCTCTATATAAAAGTATGCTGTCACAAGCGGATCGGGAAAATGCAGATGTTGTAGTATGTGATGTAAAATTGATATTTGATGGATCACAGAATCAAGTTTGGTCTTGTACAGTGGATGTAAGAGAGGATGTGTTTGCTCAGGTTATTGATATGCCCATGATGCCGGCATCGTGGAATAAGATTGTAAGACGGGAATTGTATGACGGTCTTTTTTTTCCGGTAGGGAAAAATAATGAAGATGTTTCGGTAACTCCGTTGGTATTGGCGAGAGCAAAAAAAATCTCCATTGTTCATGGCGTGTTCTATAATTATTATCAACGAAGCGGATCTATCCAAAATAGCAATTTTAGTGAAAAGAGATTTGTTATTCTGGACACAACAAATCTGTGTCTTGCACGCATGCGAGATATTGCGAATGAAAAAATTGGCGATGAAAAAATTGAGAAGATTAAAGGCTCGTTATATGTGCATCAGGTTTTAGCTTTGGCACATTATCCGATTAGAGCGGAAAAATTTTTGCGAAGATACATACTGCTGAGTAAGTATATGCGCCAAGTGCAACGATTGTTCCCGGATATATGGCAAAACTGGGAGGTAAAAGAATCGTTGACGTGGGAAGGGCGTCGTATGAGGATTTTCCGAAAGGGGTCTTATCATTTACTGAAAAGGAGAATGTATTTTCTGACTGCTGTATTTTGGACATTGTGTAACAAAGCGAGAGGGGTATATTCTTTCTGGATAAAGCATAGAAAACAACGGTGAAAATGATGATTAGGGACAGGAATATTGATATTTGCAAAGGGATAGGTATTATTTCAATTGTGATAGGGCATTCAAGTTGGAATGTTGTAATTGGAAATATTAGTGTAGCTGTTGGTCCCTTTGTATATTTATATCATATAGCAATTTTCTTTTTTTGCGCAGGTTATGTATATAAGGAAAATGACAGAGAAATGGGGGGGTATATTGTAAGAAAAATACATTCTTTATATAGACCTTTTGTTTTGTATTCATTGATATATCTGGTGTTCAGACCATGGTTTATAAAGAGTGGAATATTATCGGGAAATAAGTTTTCTTTTGCTGACAATATAATAGCGGCAACAAATATACTAACATTTAATGGAGTGGGAGAATTTTTAGCGGCATTTTGGTTTTTGCCTGTTATGTTCATAACGATGATTGTATATTCGTTTCTGTCAAGGTGTGCAAAGAAGATTTCTAGTGAGTTTTCGGATGCGATATGCTTTTTCTTATGCATTTTGGTTGGCTTGGTAGGATTATATACAACTCAGAATAATTTTGGCCTTTTGTATAATATGCAGATAGCATATCTGATGGTTTTTGTGGTTGAAATGGGTTGTTTATTTAGAAAATATGAGAACTGTTTGTTTAAATTCATAAATGTGGCGAGCTTGATAATTAGTATGGGAATTTTGTGTGGCGTTATACATGCTAATATCGGAATAGTTGAGTTATCAAAAAACATGATAATTAATCAATGGTGCTTTTATCCGATAACGGTTGTGGGACTTGTTTTTTGCTTGAGTTTTGCAAGAGTATTAGGAAAGAATAAGTTGTTTGGGAAAGCGGTTGCGTATATAGGCGAAAACAGCTTTGATATAATGGCACTGCATTTTTTGGGCTTTAAGGTAGTGGATTACTTTGCCAGTCATATAATTGGAACATTTGAAGGATTGAATGCATTTCCTTATACATATTCTTTTTTGTGGCCGATATATTATGTGGTGGGCATTGGGTTTCCCATTGTAGTGAAAAGAGCTTTCATAATGGTAACAAAAAGGTTTATGGCTATACGGCTGTCAAATCTGTGAGGTCAGAATTGTCGTGTGCTAATGTTGACTATAATGCAGATTTGGAAATTCAAATATGACTGTGAGAGGACTATGATGGAAAAGAAGGGTAAAAACATAAAAAATATTTTATGGGTAGCGACGGGGTTCGTTTTGTTTTTTTATCCATTATGGACTACAGGGGTGACTTGTAACGATGAAATACTTTTGCTGTTTACTAGAAATAAAGGATATGGCGGAGCTGTTATATATGGGCTTAAGACAGAGCTGAGTCAAGGACGTATCTTGAGAATGATGGCTTCTGTTAATCAGAGCATTGGCTTTTTGACGCAAAATATGATGATTAATAGAATTATACAAAGCGTGCTTATTTTGGTTTCGGTAATTCTTGTAACTGTTTTTGTATATAAAGTAATCGAAAGCAAAAGAAGTGCAGCTATTACCGGATTAATGTGTTTGTCATTTTTGCCATATACTTTTGAAAACGCAGTACCAGAGTCGTATGTTGGTTTGACGGTTATTCCGATGATTGAAATTTTACTCTCTGCAATACTATATGTAAATTATTTGCATGAAAGAAAAGGTTCCAGATTAATTGCCTCAGTAGTGATATACATATTTGCTTTGTTGGGATATGAGTTTGTTTTAACGTTTATACTTATATTTCCTATATTATTTTTGACAAAAGGAAATCCTAAGCAAAATAGGAGAGAGTTTCTTAAACATATAATCTTATATGGCGTGATAGGTATAATGTACTTGGCAATTATGTTTGGCTTTAAAAAAATTTTCCCTGGAAATTATGCTGGCACGGATATAGAAATATCCTCAATAAAAAATATGTGGGATATCGTTACGCATCTTGTAAAGTCTTCTATCCCTGGATATTTTTTATTTAGTGATAAGTATCGCTGGTTATTTCAGTATCATTCAGGCACCAATCTCCTTGGATGGATAAAACAGATGATATTTGGTGAAAGGCTTTTGAGCTTACGGATAATCTTGGTGATGGCATGGTTGCTAATTAGCTTTATAAATATAGAGAAAATAGAGGAAAATAAAGATACATTCAAAATAAAGCCGTTGCTTTTTTGGGGTGGGTGTTATACCATTTTGCCTACTTTACCGAATTCCATATCCAAGATGTATCAGGGCAATGTTGGAGAAACGGGATTTGTGAGTTTACCAATAAATTATTTTGTGTTTGTTGTAATTGTCACTTTGATTTCTGGCATGATTACTAAAATACGAAGAAGGATTCCTATAAAAGCAGTCTATTTCGCATTGATTGGGGTTGTTTATGTCGGCGGTATAGCTGTACAAATTATGAATGAAGAGTTTATGAAACAATCCGAAAAGGATTTCGCGAGATACAGTTTAATTGAACAGGTTATGAAGACGGAAGAAATAAAAGAACTTAATAATAAGAGAATATATGCACCAGACTTGTATGAAACAAGACATACCTTAGCCATAAGAGATGGATATTGGACAAGTTATGCCACGCAATATTGTGGATTGAATGTAGAAGTGGTAAAAGAATACGAAGCGTGCAATGCGAAAATTTTTTATTTTGATGATCGATACATATGTGCAGTAAGTGAAAATCAGGTATTTGTATTTTCGAACGAAAAGTTGCAAGGGATGCAGCTTGTGCAGACTGATCAAAATGAATATGCGGTATATGAATTTGATACATATGTTAAAAATGACGCAATATATATATATTGCTTTGCAAAAGGGGCGGACAAACTATAGATATTCAAGAGTTTTTTCTCCAAAAAGTTGTGCAGAAAAAGAGATGCAGAAAGGCTTGGTGAATGAACATTACGAATGTACAAATGCTGGAGTTCCCACAAAAGGGAGATGAAAGAGGTCACTTGGTGATTGCAGAGGGAATGAAAGTAAGCGTTTAATTTCAGGGTGTACCGAAAACATTACTGGAATCCTATTGCTAGAATTCCGGTATGCTAACATTTTACTCATGTTTATTACTACATTTTTCCTGAATGGTCTCGTTCCAGGGAGCCAGTTTGAGAGTGTGAAAGTTTTTCTGTAAATAGCTATTAGCAATAGGTCTTCTATGATA
>CAZGDT010000040.1:0-9765 GCA_964524245.1 uncultured Eubacterium sp.
CTTGCGATTGCAACTCTTTGTTGCTGTCCTCCCGAAAGTTGACACGGATAAAAATCCGCTCTATCGGACAATCCGACACTCGCAATAAGTTCCCGTGCCTTTTCTTCGATTTTCTTCATTTCCTCTTTGACTGCCGAAGAAGAAGCTTTCGCTTTTTTTAACTTTTCTTTTATCAAAAGTTCTGCGGCAAGTGTAACGTTGCGCAAAACGGTATATTGCGGAAAAAGATTAAACTGCTGAAAGACAAGACCGAAATGAAGCCTGTTCTCTCTTATTTCACTTTCTTTCATTCTACGTTTTTTGCAAGCTTCGAATATCGGATTACCGTTCAAAACAAATGTCCCTTCATCGGGAACCTCAAGAAAATTGAGGCAACGAAGCAAAGTGGTTTTACCGCTTCCGGAAGAACCTATTATCGAAAGGGTCTCGCCTTTATTAAGAGAAAAACTTATGTCTTTGAGAACTTCATTTTGCCCGAAGCTCTTTTTTACATTTTTTATTTCAAGTATACTCATTATAAAACTCCTTATGCAAAATACGAAAGCTTCTTTTCGATTTTGCCGAAAACGAAAGTCAAAATTGCAGTAAAAAGAAGGTAATAAACGCACGTGAAAAACAAAGGCCATATCTCTCCCGAAATCCCGTTTGAACCTTTAAGAAAAGACTGTCCCGCCCAGATAACTTCCTGCAAAGCGATAATTCTCGCAAGAGAAGTATCTTTAACAAGAGTTATAATCTCATTTGCCATAGGAGGAACGACTTTCTTTACCATTTGAAGCAAAGTCACATGATAAAAAATCTGATTTTTTGTCATTCCGAGAACCTCTCCCGCTTCCTTTTGACCTTGAGGCACACCCTGTATTCCGCCTCTGAATATTTCGGAAAAATAAAAAGCATAATTCAAGATAAAAGCAACGGCGGCAGCGACAAATCTTCCCGTTTCGCCGCTTCCCCAAACATTATTTTGAAAAACAAGACCGGGAAAATAATAAATAATGATAAGTTGTATCATAAGAGGAGTACCGCGTACTATCCAAACCAAAAAACGAGAAAGCGCACTTAACGGTTTGATTTTAGACATAGTTGCAAACGATATCAACAGTCCGAGAGGTATTGCTCCCAACATAGTTACGAAAAAAAGCTTAAGAGTTTGTAAAAATCCGGAATTTAACGCCGAAAATACTGTGGGGAATTGCTCCGCCATTTTTAAAATTGTCTGCATGATAGTTTCCTTTACAACAGTATAGGCAGAGCCTTAAAAGGCTCCGCCGACAGTTTTTGAAAAATAAAATTTACTGTTCTATGAGAGATGCCTGTATGCCGTATTTTTCGGCAAGTTTCATAAGTGTCCCGTCGCCATATGCGCTCTTAAAAAATTCATTGAGTTTTTCAACAAGATCGGAACCCTGACGAAATCCTACTCCGTATTTTTCTTCATTAAGTCCGGCAGTATATGTAAGGGATGCGTATCCCGTATTATCTCCGACCATAGCAGCCGCCATAAGTGAATCTATAATTGCGGCGTCGCATGTTCCGCTTGATACTTCGAGAAGAGCTGTCGCTTGGTCAGCCACAGGAGTATACTTAAATCCGTAAGCCGCAGCCTGCTCTTCTCCCGCTGAATCTGCCTCAACGGCAAAATTAAGTTCCTTGCAAGCTTCAGGTGTCGAATACTGTTCTGCTTTATCTTTGGGTACTATAATTATCTGAGCATTATTGCAATATGCGACGGAACAATCCATTGCAGAAGTAACTTCTTCTAAAAGAGTCATACCGTTCCATACACAGTCGATAGTTTTTGAATTTACTTCAAAAACTTTGTTATCCCAATCAATTTTAACAAACTCCGCTTTAACTCCGAGACTCTCTGCAAAAGCTTTGGCACAATCGGCATCAAATCCGATCCATTCTCCGTTTTCCTGATAATCCATAGGTGCAAATTCGGTAATACCGACTACAAGTGTCCCCTTTTCTTTTACATATTCAAGATCGGTTTGTGTCTTGTTACCGCATGATGAAAAAACGGAACAAAAAATCGTGAGACAAAGAACAAGTGATAATATTTTGGTTGCTTTTTTCATTTTACTTTACTCCTTTAGTACATTAAAGTGTTTTTGATGGCTTTATTATAGCATGTAAAAATAATCCTGTCAAGTACTTTAGCAAATTAAATTGAAAAATCGAAAAAATTTTTTCAAAATTAATTCTACAGCCGAAGCGGAACACTTCAATAAAGAGAATTTTTATATATCATCCGACGACTGCAGTATTTTTTAGTATTTTAGTTTCAAGGCTCAACCTTTACTTTTTGTTATCATAAATTCAAGAGCGACCCGTCATAACAACGAATCGCTCTTTTTTATATTCGATATTAAAATTTATTTAGATCTATATTGAACCCACTTAACTACATTTGAAACATTACTCTGTCCCGTAGGATCGGATACAGCTTCTTTGGAAAGATCTCTGTAATAATAGTAGGTATATATAGGATCTCTGTAGCGCCATTCATCACGATATACGTCTTTTGACCACGTTGTATCCGTTGAACGGTTTCCGGAATAATCAGCCTTAACCCATACATACAGCCACTTGCTCTGTCCGCTCTCAACTCTGATTGAATCTCCATATTTAGAACTGTTAAATACGGGAAGCTCGTAATTAAACCAAGCCTCTTCCAATCTGAAATCGCTGCTGTACTTATATGTATACACTCCTGTATTACTGCTGTTTATCCAACGATAATAATGATATAATGTTTCAACATATGCACTGCGATACTCAACATCTCTTACACCGTTGGAAGGATTTGTGGTGCTCCAAGAACTCCAGCTGCTCCAATCGGTTCTCGCCGTATCATACTTGGTCCAACCCGAAAGCGATGATGAAGAACTGTTTGTATATTCTCTGAGTGTATACGCCCATTTTTCATTAACGATTTCCGCATCTTCCGGCACATTTGATGCAAGTGTCCAATCCGAGGCATTATTAAGTGTCCAGTGAGCGTAAAGCGTAATGTCACAGGCTTCCGTCATAATTGTTTCTTCGGTTGCAAGTGTACCGTCATCGGTAAACCATCCGTCAAAGTGATAATAATCTCTTGTCGGAACAGGTAGAGTGCCTAATGTCGAATTATAAAACACATTTATCTCCGATGTGTCAACATTACCGCCGGCAGCATCAAACGTCACAGTGTATACTCCCTTAATGTATTTTTCGAAATCGCTTTCCGAAATATATTTTATTCCGCCGTTAGTAACTCTGATGTTACCAATTCCCGTTATTTCTCCGTAAACGTAAACATTTCCGCTTACCTTTAAAATACCGACAGCATTATCAACGGTAGTCGAGATAAGAATCGGATTGCGCCAAACCACGGCATCGTTACTTGTTGAAATAAAACGACTGTCTCTTGTAAGACTAATCGTAGGAGCATCGGCAGACATGAGAAGAACAAAGCCGGGTGCCTCAACAGATGACGCATCAAGTTTCAAGTTTTCCGAAGCAATATCAAGAGGAATTCCCGACGTATTTACAACGGTAATTTCTTTAAGTATCGTCTCGCTCGATTTTGACACAAGCTCCAAATTTTTATATGTTTTTCCTCCGCCTTGAAGTTCAAAAGAAGATATTTCGGGAACATTCAAATCAAGTTCTGTCCCATCGACTATATCGGAAATATTAAGGATGAGCCTTTTTGCTCCTGAATTTATAGCGGAAGTCATAACATCTCCGGTAACTGTCCGGGCATTCACAAAAATCGTTTCCGAATCGGTTTCATCGTCAAGTTCCGGATTTTCGGATTTCACAAATCCAAGCGCCGAATCCGAATTAAGAACATTCACATATACCTCACCGACACCGGAAAAGGCATTTTTCCCGATTTTTTTGATTGCGGGGGAAACAGTATACTTTTCAAGCGACGTGCATCCGCTAAAGACCTCGTCTCCGATTACGGTATAAAAACCGGAAATCTGTTCGAGAGTCACACAGTTTTTAAATGCTCTGTCCGGAAGCTCTGTTATATATTTACTGAGAGCCACTGAACGTATGCCTTTTCCGGTAAATGCACTTGCCGAAATACCCGTAACTTTGTATGCTACTCCGTTTGAAGAAATATAAGACGGTACAGTTACATCCGATTCCGTTCCTTCATATCTAACTACTGTGGCGGTTTTTGTCATACTGTCGGTTTCGTAAAGAAGCCCTGTGGTAGAAGCAATTTTTGACGAAACGTCTTCATTTACAAAGAAGGGAACCTCAAAAGGAATAGCACCGTTTTCGCAATCATCAAAACTCATTGTCGGTGAGTAATCAAGAAATTCATACGTCTTATCATCCATAACATTGAATGTATATGTAAAATATGATTTGCTTGCCACATCATATCCGACGACTCCGAAAACATGTACTTTTCCCGCAATTACAAGTCTGTAACACCCTTCACTTTTACCGTCGGTTGAATAAGTTGAGGTCGTTGTTGTGATTTCGGAAGTTGAATAAACAAGTGTAGAAGAAGTATTTACGCTTTCGCTGGAAGTGGTGCTTGCCCCCAAAGATTCGCTTCCGCTTCCTCCGTATGAATAAGATTTTCCATAGCCTTTAGTACTGCTTATCACTTGAGACAGTGCTTTGCTTGTAGTTTCACTCCGGCTCGCACTTTGCGTATTGGAAACCGAAGCGCTCGCATTCCATGTAGATGTATTACTGTCTACCTCCGTGCTGACTTTCGTTGTATCCGTACCTGTATGAGTATTTGTAGTCGTATTTTTAAAATTACCGTATTCCGCTCCGACATCAACGTTAACAGTTGTGGTTTTCTTTACCCCGGCATCAACTTTTGCGACATTCAGCGGAACCGATACCCCCGCTGACAGTTCGGTTTTATTCTCATATCCGGCATTAAGCGAAACATCAAAATGCGAACCTGTTTCAACAGTTTCGTTCTTGCTGTCGTAAGTTACCGCCGTTGTCCCGTCTGTAGTCGTTTTTGTTTTATTTTCACCGCTTGAAGAAGAAAGACTGAACGTATTTGACGAGGTCGTGGCTTTTGTTTCGGCTTCCGAAACCGTCATACCGTTCTCTTCTGCCCAGGACTCATTTACCGACGTCACATCATTCCAATTTTCAGACAAAGTCCACGTTTTCGAATCAACCGTTGCACTTGAAATCGTGTTGGTAATATCATTTGCCTGTTCCGTAGTAATGGATTTTGATACAGTCTCCGATTTTTGCTGTGATAGTCCCGCTACACTTTGAATTGTCCATATTGCATCAGTCAAGGGTACATTTTCAATAGTTCCTATCTCGTACGCATAATAAATAACTCCGTCATCTGGATTTTCGACAATTATCGGATCTTTTAAATTTGATACAGTCTTTGTAAGATTTCGCTTACTTGTCCAATAAGCATTTAGCGTAATATCTCCCGTAGTCCCGGAAGGTAATCCTGTTACTTCTTTGCCGTCATCCGTATACCAGCCGAGAAAAACATAATTATAAAGTTCCGGATTAGGAAGATCAACCAATCCTTTGCTTACCGTATAGCTGAGATATTTTTCATCGTTTATCGCACCGAGCGGTGTCTGATAAAGTTTATAGGTCACATTGTATTTAATTTCTGTCCAATGAGCGTAAAGTGTCACATTTCCTGTTGTTCCGGCGGAAATTTTCTTCACTTGCTTTGCATCCTTATTTTCCTGAGGAGCATCATACCAACCGAGAAAAGTATATCCGGAGGGTGCCGCAAGCGCCTTAAGATTATCGGTCCCGTTTTCGGTATCGTAACCTGTCGGATTCTCGGAATTGTCAATGTTTTGCGCAGCAAGATAGGAATCACTGCCGATTATGTTATAAGTAATCGCATAATCGTATTCGAGAACCGGCACAACCTGTTGTGCTACAATTACTTTTTGACAAAGCAAACAGTGAGATCCTTCAGTAAGTCCCGTTGACGTATAAGTCGGAGCAACAGCCGGATCGACTACAATCACGTGTGTAATTTCAATTACAGTATCCTTAAGTTGAATTTCTGTTTTGCCTGAAGCATCGCTGTAATATTTTTCGCAATCGGGGCAATACCAATATGCCGAATTGCCGCTTTCCGTACAGGTTGCCGCTTTTGCGGCAACCGCTTGCATCGAAGTATGTTTACACCAATAGTGACTTGACGGTTTAAGTGTAACACCAAATCCTCCCATACGGTATCTGCGAATCATTGTAACATCGATTGTGTTAATCCTGCCGTCATCATTAACATCTGCGGCAGCTTCATTAAAATCGGCAAGTTCACTCTCATATCCTCCCATGCGGTATCTGCGAATCCACGTTACATCAACAGTATTAACCCTGCCGTCTCCGTTTACATCACCCGGAATGTAATCGATAACAGTAACATTACCGTTTTCAATATTTACATCGAGATCCTTAAACTCCGAGTCTACTATATCTCCGGCTGAATATGCAACGGTAATCGGAAATTTTGAATTCGGATTTGCATCAGCCGAAACAGTGAAAGAGAAAGTTATAATCGTTCCGTCACTGTCTGCAGGCTTGTCTAAACCGTCACAAAAGATGGTATAAGGAGAAGTCATGGCATCCGGTAACGATATATCCAAATTTTCAAAAGCCTGCCCTTTTACAACACTCACAAGTGTAAGTTCGGAAGGAAACGTAAAAGTAAGAATTGCACCGTAAATTCCGCAGTTATTTTTAACAGACACATTAACATCTACAGATTGACCTGCAGCTGCATATACGCTGTCAACCGTTACCGTAGGTGTGATGTCAGACAAGTCTTCCGCAAAAGACCTCAACGGAATACACGACAATAACATAATCAAAGCGATTAATAATGATACTGTTTTTTTCATTTGTTTTCCTTTCTTTGTTATATTTTTGTTTTTACTTTTATTTTACCGTAATCGAACCGGGAACAAGTGCCATACTTACATCCCCGAATTCACTGTCCACAATGTCTCCGTCTATGTATGATGCGGTAATATCATATTTTTGCCCTGCAACCGCATCTGCGGGAACGGTAAACGTAAAACTCATTATCACACCGTCACCTGTTGCCGGTTCATCTAAACCGTCGCAAAATACCGTAAAAGGAGAAACAAATTTGGGAAACGATACATCTAAATTATCAAAAGCTTCTCCTGCTTTTACCGAAGTTAAAGTTAAACCACCGTCAAATTTGTACGTTATAATAGCGCCGAAAAGTCCCGGGTTATTCACTATCGAAACATCAACAGTTACACTCTCTCCGGCTTTACATGATACATTTCCGATAACAATAGAAGGCTCGGTAATTTTCTCATACTGTGCGGTAATAACCGTATTTGACTCTATATTATCGAGTGATTTGTCCCATCCCGTAAAGTTATAACCGCTTCTTTCGGGAACTTCGGGAGCAGTTGCGGATCCTCCGCTTTCAACCTCTTGGCTTTTAAGTATGCTGCCGTCATAATTTTTAAATACAACGGTGAATTGGGTCGGTTTCGTATTATCGACTGTTACTCCGACATATCCGGCATCGATTTTTGTTCCGTCGGAAAGAACTATCCAAAGGTGATAGTCACCGTCAACATAACTGTTTACAACACTGACACCATCGGCTCCGTCAACACCGTCTTCTCCGTTTTCACCGGTAGCCTTAATGCCGGTATCGGTATCACCCATCCACCAATTACCGTTTTTTATATAAGGAGTCTTGCCGTCAACACCTGCATCGCCTTTTATATAAGCGATTTTTTGAGCTTCGTCGCTGCCGTCAAATATTACATAAAGATATCCGTCTTCTCCTACGCTGATGCTCTTTATACCGACCCCGTCAGCTCCTTTTTCTCCTCTTACGGGACCTACAGTCTCACTGTTGCCGTCTGTAAAAATTATTTTCATCATATAGTCTGATGTAAGCTCAATTTTCGAAATACCGACTCCGTCATTCCCTATCACTTTATCAAGCGCGACTTCTTTGCCATCTGTATAAGTGATAATCAGCTTGCCCTCGGATGAGATTTCAGTCTTTGAAATACCGACTCCGTCTTTTCCTTTTATGTTGCCGAGTTCAAAAGACGTTCCGTTTTCAAGAGTCACGGAAAGAATTCCTTCTGCCGTAACGGTAACATTTGAAATGCCTACTCCGTCGGCTCCGTCAATTCCGTTGATACCGTCTTTACCGTCAATTCCGGCAATTTTCCCCAAGTTTATCGACTCACCCGAAGTATAGGTGAGTATCAGTTCACCGGCTGTGTTGATTTCGGATTTACTGATACCGATACCGTCTTTTCCCTTTATGTTTCCGAGGTTCAAAATCGTTCCGCTTGTTAATCTAACTGAAAGCTCACCACTCTCGGAAACGATAACATTCTCAATACCGACTCCGTCTTTGCCGTCGGTTCCGTCAACTCCGTTTACGCCGTCTTTGCCGTTCGAACCGACTATCTTACCGAGGTTAATACTTGTGTTGTCGGAGAAGCGAAGAATCAGTTCACCATTGTCATTAATTTCAGCGCCTGTAATACCGATACCATCTTCGCCGTCGGTTCCGTCAACTCCGTTTGCGCCGTCTTTGCCGTCAGTACCTACTATTTTCCCTACATTTTCGGTTTCACCGTTAGAATAGCTGATAACCAGCTCTCCGTTAACGTTGATTTCCGTCTTGGTAACACTTATGCCATCTTTACCGTCAACGCCATTCGTACCGTCAATTCCGTTTTTTCCGTCAGTACCGTTTTCACCGTCAATACCGGCTACCTTACCAAGATTTACATAACTGCCGTCAGTGTATGAAATAAGGAGTTCCCCCGCACCGTTGACTTCCGTCTTTAAAATACCGATACCGTCCTTGCCATCGCTTCCGTTAATTCCGTCCTTGCCGTCGGTGCCTACAACAGTACCCAAAATTTCGGTTTTTCCGTCGGAATAAGTAATCGTAAGTTCACCGTCTACATTAATTGCAGTGGAAGTGATACCGACCCCGTCAGTACCGTTTGTACCGTTTGTACCTACGATTTTGCCTAAATTTTCAGTTGTTTCGTCGGTATAGGTTATAATCAACTCGCCACGGGCATTAATCTCTGTTTTTGTAATGCCGACTCCGTCGACACCGTTAATTCCGTCTTCACCGTCTATGCCTGCGATCTTTCCGAGATTGGTACTGCTCCCGTCAGAATAAATAATAATCAATTCTCCCAATGCATTAACGGATGTACCGCTGATACCGATGCCGTCTTTCCCATTTACACCGTTTGTGCCGTTCAGACCGTCTTTGCCGTCAGCACCTTTAATATTGCCGAGATTTAACGCAGTACCGTTAGTAAGAATAATTTCCAATTCTCCGTCTGCGCTGACAGAAATATTTTGAA
Organism: uncultured Eubacterium sp.; assembly: GCA_964524245.1. Classification (GTDB taxonomy): domain Bacteria; phylum Bacillota; class Clostridia; order Lachnospirales; family Lachnospiraceae; genus Eubacterium_F. The sequence continues at coordinate 9,372 of CAZGDT010000040.1, forward strand.
TACCAACGCCGTTCTCACCGTCAATTCCGTCTTTTCCGTCAACACCGTCTGTACCGTTAATTCCATCGCTCCCGTCTTTTCCGTCGGCTCCCACTACAGCACCCAAATTTTTCACTGCGCCATCGGAATAAGTTATAACGAGTTCACCTCTGGAATTTATTTCGGACTTAATTACGCTAACGCCGTCTTTGCCGTTAACACCGTCTTTTCCGTTTGCACCGACAACTTTACCCAAATTGGCAACCGCTCCGTCGGAATATGTAATAACCAATTCACCATCAGTGTTTATTACAGACTTTGTAACACTGATACCGTCCTTACCGTCTTTTCCGGATTCTCCGACAGCACCTGTTACACCGTCCTTACCGTCGGCACCGATAACGCCACCGAGATT
>CAZGDT010000041.1:0-6720 GCA_964524245.1 uncultured Eubacterium sp.
ATTACCGAATTGTGTACTTCACCGTAAATCTCGCATCCGTCACCCATAATTGCTTTGTCAATCACAGCATTTCCTGCAATATACTGCGGACGCAGCCATTCATTACTGGTATAGATTTTCCAGAACTCTTCATACAGGTTGAATACCGGAATCAAATCAATCAGCTCCATATTGGACTCCCAATAAGAACCCAGCGTACCGACATCTTTCCAATACCCATTGTACTCAAAAGCAAAGATACGGTCTCCTCTCTCATGGCAATATGGAAGGATATGTTTACCGAAATCACAGCCTTTCTGATCTTTCAGCTTAATAAGTGCCTCCTTCAATACCGGCCAGGAAAAGATGTAGATTCCCATAGAAGCCAGATTGCTTCTCGGATGCTCCGGCTTTTCCTCAAATTCCAAAATCCTATGCGTATCATCCGTAATACAGACACCAAACCGGCTCGCTTCTTCCATCGGCACCGGAATGGTGGCCATGGTAATATCCGCGTGATTCGCTTTGTGAAAATCAAGCATTACCTGATAATCCATTTTGTAAATGTGGTCCCCGCCAAGAATCAATACATAATCCGGATTATAATATTCCATGTAATTCAGATTCTGGTAAATCGCATTGGCGGTTCCGGTATACCACTCACTGCTTGTACTTCTCTCGTACGGCGGAAGAACTGACACGCCCCCAATATTGCGGTCAAGATCCCATGGAATACCAATCCCTATGTGCGTATTCAGCTTCAGCGGCTGATACTGTGTAAGCACACCTACCGTATCAACTTCTGAATTGATACAGTTACTCAATGGAAAATCAATGATACGATACTTTCCCCCAAAAGCAACAGCAGGTTTTGCTACATTTGCCGTCAAGACCCCCAGTCTCGACCCTTGCCCCCCCGCAAGTAACATGGCAATCATTTCTTTTTTAATCATGTTATCACCCCTGTTGTTAGATTTATGCAATAAAGTATATCACATTTATTTACAATTGTGAATATTTTTCACAAAAATTTTTCGTTCATTTCCACATTTTTGTACAATATGCACAATTTTATCCTGATAATATTTAGCACATTCACCTTTTTCCTTGTATTTTCTTCTATATATATATATAATATCAGTTAAAATAAGAAAACGAACAAGGAGGGCGTTACTTATGTATGCAATTAACTTCAAACATCCGGGGAAGATTCATTTTATCGGCATCGGAGGAATCAGCATGAGCGGATTCGCCGAATTATTTCACTCCATGGGCTTCACCGTTACCGGCTCAGATCGGAATAAAAGCAAAATCACTGAACATCTGGAATCTCTCGGCATACAAGTAGTATATGGCCAGAAAGAAGAAAATATTACAAAAGCTCTTGATTTGGTCGTTTATACTGCTGCCATTCAAAAGGATAATCCGGAATATAAACAGGCAGAATTTCTTGGTATCCCCATGATGGAACGCGCTGCCATGGTCGGACAGGTTATGAAAAATTATCCGTCAGCCATCGCCGTCGCAGGTACGCATGGCAAAACGACTACTACTTCCATTGCTTCACATTTTTTTCTGGCAGCAGACATGGACCCTACCATATCCGTAGGTGGAATTCTGGAAGCTATCGGCGGTAATATCCGTATCGGTCATTCCGAACACTTTATCACGGAGGCCTGCGAATATACCAATAGTTTTCTTCAGTTTTATCCAACCGTCGGTATTATACTTAATATAGAAGAAGATCATTTGGATTTTTTCAAAGACATCCACGATATACGACACTCGTTCCGCAAATTTGCAGAGCGCATCCCCGCTCACGGAACATTAATCATCAACGCCGACATTGAGAATTACGAAGAAATCACGGACGGACTTTCCTGTAATGTTCTCACATATGGTCTCGAACAGACACAGGCAGACTTTACCGCTGCCAATATCACATATGATGACATGGGATGTGCATCTTTTGACGCCGTTATCAGCGGCGCAAGCCGGGAGCACTATCAACTGAGCGTATCCGGCAGACACAATGTTTCCAATACATTGGCATGTCTTGCCCTTGCGTCTCTTTATGATATTGAAAGCAATACAATACAGAAGGCACTCAGCTCATTTCATGGCACTGAACGCCGTTTTGAATATAAAGGCACCAAAAACGGATTTACCATTATCGACGACTATGCACATCACCCTACGGAAATCAGGGCGACGCTTGAGACTGCATCAAAATACCCGCATAAAACTCTCTGGTGTGCAATTCAGCCTCACACCTATACGAGAACACGTGCCTTTCTAAAAGACTTTGCCACTTCCCTTTCCCTGGCAGATAAAATAATTTTGGCAGACATATATGCCGCAAGAGAAAAAGATCCCGGCGATATTTCCTCCAAAAATCTTGCCGAGGAATTAAAAAAACTCGGTAAAGAGGTTTACCATTTCAGCACTTTCAAAGAAATCGAAAATTTTATTTTGAAAAATTTAGTCAACGGTGACCTGTTGATAACTATGGGGGCCGGAAACATAGTAGATATCGGTGAAAACCTTCTAAACGCTTAATTATCAACATTATCCACAACCTTATCAACAATGAGTCGAAAGAAAAGGTTGTGGATATTTTTTTGTCCTAAAAAAAATGTGAATAAATTTATTTTTTTACTTGACAAGAAAAAACAACGATATTTCGGCAGTTAGCTCATTTCTTTCTACTCAAATAGTCTAATTATGGAGCTTTTATAAACATCATCAACATTATCAACAAAAGAATTCTACAAAAAATGTATGCACATTTCAAATTTGCAACTGTTTTTTCTTTATGTTATACTCACTTGTGCAAATGGGAGAATTTCCGATTCTTCTCAGAAAGGAAATGATGTTACAAATGGGATTTACGATTTTTGCTGAATATTCCAGGGAACAAACCCAGATTCCCAATTGGTTTATTCGTGACTACATGCCGGCAGCCAACGGCAATTTTGTGAAACTGTATCTGTATCTGATTATGCTCTGTCAACAGAACACGGATACCGTTCCTCTCTCTGTCGGCACTCTGGCAGATTGTTTGGAATGTACGGAAAATGATATTTTACGCGCCATGCGTTATTGGAGAAAGGAAGCACTTCTTTCCTTTGAAGAGAAGGATGGTGAGATTTCTTCTGTCATTCTCCTGGACGCAGACAGGGATGTCCCCCCTTCTGCAACAGCCCTCGAAGACACACAGACGGATTCTTCGCTGTCTATCCGGCACACAGACGGAACGGAAGAGAAAAAACTCCCGCCCAGACAGGAATATACCCCCCTGCAGGCAGAGGCATTTATGCATGATGTCGAGATTAATCAAACCGTATCACAGGTAGAGCAGCTGCTTGGCACTACGGTTTCCGCTTCGCATCTGCAGATGATTCTCTACTTTATGTGTGATATCGGCTTTTCACGTGAGTTAATTCTGTCCATGTACAGAGCCGCTCTCAATAAAGGGAAGAAATCGCCGCGTTACATAGAAGCCATCGGTCTAAGCTGGGCGAAAAAGGGGATTACGACTCCCGAAGAAGCAGATGCGGAAAGCTCATCTTTTTCCGGACTTTATCACGTCGTAACACGGGCCCTGGGAATCCAGCGAAGTCTGGCACCTGCCGAACGGGAAATTATTGACAAATGGATGTCATTCGGTTTTTCTGATGACATCATTGAAGAAGCCTGCCGGCGCACGGTGCTTCAAACCGGTGGAACGAATCTCAATTATGCAATGAGTATATTAAATGAATGGAATCGTCAGCAGGTCACTTCTCTTGCCGACATTGAGAAATGTGATGAGTCTCATCAGAAGAAGAAAAATCATCCGGCAGGGAAATCAACCGGCAGCGCCAAAAATCAATTTCAGAATTTCCCGCAGCGCAATTATTCCAAAGAGGATTACCGCTCTTTGGAAAAGCAGTTACTCCACAACCTGCAGGCGTAGAAACATTTTAATACGGTTATCGGAAAGGGATTATCAATATGATATTGACAAACAGCCAATATGAGCAGCTCATGTCGAAATACTATGACAGACAGCTGAAATCAAATCACATTATGGAAAAACGGATGCAGGAAGTACACAGTGCCATCCCTGAAATGTCTGAGTTGGATCGGCAGATTCGTCATCTGTCTTATCAGCATGCCGCCGGCCGCCTGACCGGTAGCAGTGATTGCCCCACTCTTTCGACAGAAATCGAAAAAATCACGGCGCAAAAGAGAAACCTTTTAACCGCACACGGCTTTCCTAAAGACTATCTCCAGCCGGTCTACGAGTGTAAAGACTGCAGGGATACCGGATATATTGACGGAAAAAAATGCCATTGCTTTGAAAAAGAAATTGTGCGTTTTCTGTATTCACAATCCAATCTGCAGGATGTTTTGGAGCAGGAGAATTTTTCTCATTTTAATCTGGAATACTATCCGGACGACTATACGGAAGAAGCCACCGGCGAAACTCCCAGAGACAATATGCGCAACATATTGCAGACTGTATCTGCATTTTTATCTGATTTTTCTAATACGGCGGACAATCTTCTCCTGTATGGCAATACCGGTGTCGGGAAAACTTTTCTCACCAATTGCATTGCCAAAGAACTTTTGGACCGTTCCTGTACTGTTGTCTACTTGACTTCTCTGAAACTATTTGATATTTTAGAGACGTACAAATTCGGCCGGGACTTATCTCAGGCAGAAAAAGAAGCATCGATGTCATATATTTTGAACAGCGATCTGCTTATTATTGATGATTTGGGAACCGAGCTGAACAACAGTTTTACCTCGTCTCAGCTTTATCATTGCATTGATACCCGATTAACAAATCATCGTTCTACCATTATTTCTACTAATTTATCTTTTGATGATTTACGGGAAAGATACAGTGAGCGTATTTTCTCCAGGATTACAAGCAGCTACACATTGTTGAAAATCACCGGAGATGACATACGCCTGAAAAAGGCAATTATGCAGCACTAGGTTTTTCGGTGCCGGCATAAAACAATATAATTATTTCACACGAAGGAGTTTAATCATGAGCCAAAAAGATCTGTCAAAAACAATTCCCTACGGAGACCTGGGAATCATCCCCTTGGAAAGCAGCAGAGAAATAGGAAAAAGAGTTGATAATTACATTGTAGGATGGCGAAACGAAATAAGCGTGGATTCCTCTATTCATTTTACGAATTATAAAAAAGACTCTTATATTATCGATGCTGTCTGCCCGCGTTTTGGTTCCGGGGAATCTAAGGGAATTCTGAATGAATCTGTTCGCGGAAAAGATGTTTATCTTCTGGTAGACGTATGTAACCACAGTCTGTCGTATAAAGTCTGCGGTCAGGTTAATCATATGTCACCGGATGATCATTTTCAGGATTTGAAGCGTATTATTGCCGCCATCAGTGGCAAAGCAAGACGTATCACGGTTATCATGCCTTTCCTCTACGAAAGCAGACAACACAAACGTGCTTCGAGAGAGTCGCTTGACTGCGCTTTGGCTCTTCAGGAACTGACCAATATGGGAGTGGAAAATATCATTACTTTTGATGCGCATGATCCTCGTGTACAGAATGCCATTCCTCTGAAAAGCTTTGAGACCGTACAGCCTACGTACCAGTTTATTAAAGCTTTGCTTCGAAATGTTCCGGACATTCATATGAAACCGGAAAATATGATGATTATCAGCCCGGATGAAGGCGCCATGGGAAGAGCCATTTACTTCGGTAATGTCGCAGGCGTCGATGTCGGAACTTTCTACAAGCGGAGAGATTATACAAAAATAGTCGAGGGCCGTAACCCAATCATCGCACATGAATTCCTGGGTGCTGATGTTGCCGGCAAAGATGTTGTCATCATTGATGATATGATTTCTTCCGGTGAAAGCATGATTGATGTCGCAACGGAATTAAAACGACGCAATGCAAACCGCATTTTTGTCGCTTCTACTTTTGGATTGTTTACAAACGGATTGGAGAAATTTGATGAAGCGTATAAGAACGGCCTGATTTACCGTGTGATGACTACGAATCTTGTCTACCAGTCAGAGGAACTTTTGGAACGTGAATATTATATCAATGTTGATATGAGTAAATATATCGCCCTGCTGATTGACACTTTGAATCATGATTCGTCCATCGCAGAGTATCTGAATCCGACAGAACGTATTGAACGCATTCTGAAAAAATACCACCAGGAACGGGCATAACTAATTCTCTCTTTAATCCCCATACGCCCCAGAAAAGAGAATCTCTTATCTCCCCTAATCCACTCAGAATTAAGTAGGATTAGGGGGGGGAGATACCGCAGCTCTTTCGCCAATTCCCCCTTGTTGACTCTTCCGGCCAATACTCTTTCGTTTTTAACATTTCATTTTTTCCCTATCTTTATCGGCTTGCAAAACAAATCATCATCTGAAAATTTATAATTAATTTTTAATTCCTGTGCCATACTCTTTAATAATTCCAATAATTTTTCAGTCACATTATTGTTATCATTATAAACGTAAGCGCTTAATTTTGTTTTGAGGTGGCTGATACAATAAGAAACGTCATATAAAAAGAAGAAACTACAAATCAGCGAGAAACATTATTCGCAATGCGAATACCCCGTTTCGAGTCGATTTGTAGTTTCTTCTTTTTATTTTAGGACTTTCTTAGTGCGACAGCCCCGTTTTTTTTACTATTGTACCTGCTGTTCCGTCTGCTCTCCCTCTTCTTCCTGAGGCGGCTCCGG
>CAZGDT010000041.1:6820-9761 GCA_964524245.1 uncultured Eubacterium sp.
TGCTTAATGTCAAGATTTTCATGTATCGTTGTCATGTAATCATGCCAAATTCTTCCCGGATATGTGGAACCATACAAATCGCTCACTGTTTTCGGAGAATCATATCCTACCCAGACTGCCGTTGTATAATACGGAGTAAAGCCACAGAACCAGCCGTCCTTCTTGTCATTTGTGGTACCTGTCTTGCCTGCACTTGGCTGTCCATTGTCTAATCCAAGTCCTCTCGCCGTGCCTTTTGTGACTACCCCGGTCAGAATATCAACCATTGAACGTGCCGCATCCTTTTTGTAGATTGTTTTTTCACTCATCTCGTCGGACACCACTTCGTTGCCGTCGGAATCGAGAATCTTCACAATACAGGTAGGCTCTCTGTATTTCCCGTCGTTTTCAAGCGTTGCATAAGCAGATGCCATCTCAAGGGTACTCGTTCCATAGGTCAGTCCTCCCAGGGAAGCTGACAGATAATAATCCGATTTTACAATTTTCGAATAGTTCATATCTAAAAGATACTGCAAACCGACTTCCGGCGTCAAATCCTCAAACAACTGCCAGGCTACGGTATTCAACGACTGCTCAACCGCAAACCGCATTGACACATAACCATAATATCGCCCGCTGCTGTTAGAAGGCCCACCCTTGAATTTGTAATCATGAACGGTCGTACTCGCCGTCGAACCACGCTCTAATGTAGGCGTATAAACAATAATCGGTTTGATGGAACTTCCCGGCTGGCGGAATGACTGATATGCACGGTTCAGTGAATAACCATCCGTTTCCTGACTCCTTCCGCCCACAATCGCCACCACACGACCGGTTTTGTTGTCAATGCAGACTGCTGAACCCTGCATTTTGTATGTGCCATTTGTTTCTTTTTCTTTAAACCCTGACAGATTGGAATTTACTGCTTTCTGCAGTTTTTTCTGTTTTTTCAAATCAAAGGACGTATAAATCTTGTATCCGTTGTTCAAAAGCATCTGCTGAGCTATCGAATATGCATCTTCGTACTCTTCCTCATAGTCTTTCTCATCCTGCTTATCCACAAATGAGTTGCGGAATTCAAAACCGTTTTTTTTCATCAGTTCACGAATCGCGCAATAGGACACATATGTCTGAATATAGTCACGTTTTTTTACTTCCTGTATGTTCAGCTTTATCTTCTCCTGATAAGCCTCGTCATATTCAACTTTGGTAATCACGCCGTCTTCCAGCATCTGGTCAAGAATACGGTTTTTTCTCTTAACGGTATTGTCATAATTTTTCAGGGGGCTGTACAAAGTCGGATTATTCGGTATTGCGCTTAAGAAACACAACTGTCCCAAAGACAATTCCTGACATCCCTTTCCAAAATAGCCTCTTGCCGCCGCCTCAATCCCATAGTAGCCGTTGGCATAATATATCGTATTCAGATAAAATTCCAGTATCTGGCTTTTGGTATACTTCTTCTCCATTTCAAGAGCAATAAAAATCTCTTTGATTTTTCGCTGATATGTTTTCTCTGTAGACAAAAAGACACCTCGGGCAAGCTGCTGTGTAATGGTTGACGCTCCCTGCGTCTTCTCACCGTTGTTCTTAACAAGTGCAAGAACCGCACGCATAATTCCTTTTGCATCAATCCCATTATGCGAATAAAACTTTTTGTCTTCTGTTACAATCGCTGCGTCTTTTACTGCCTTGGGAATCTTATCTAAAGTAAGGTAGTAGGAATCTTTTTCCCCCTTTAATTTCGCAATTTCCTTTCCTTTATTGTTATACACAATGGAAGTCTCGGAAGCGCGAAATGTCTCCACGGAAGATTCCTCAACCAGCGCAATCGCCTCATCCTGCATGGCAAAAACGTCCTTGCCATACTTAAAATAGAAGACAAGGCCGCCGATCAGTATTGTCAGCAAAAACAGCAAAAGCACGATTTTTAAGCCAAGCCGGAATTTAGGATGTTTCCTTTGCTTTTTTCTTTTCTTCTTTTCTGCCATAGTTACCTCCATTTCTACGGCAAGTCAATCTTCGAATACTCCTTCGGCGGCAATGCCGTCGTAGAATCTTTTACAAACTTGCGTACTGCCTGTGCCGCCTTAGGTATGGCAATATTAGTACCGACACCTGCCACACACCCTCCGGGGCACCCCATACCTTCGATCAGACAGCCGTCCTTCTTCCCTGCCTTTGCAAGAAGGAGCATTTTCTGACAATCTGCCAGCCCTTCCGCGTGTTCAATATATACTTCCGTATCCGGATAATATTCGTTAATACAGTTTTCTATCGCATTGGCAACACCACCGGCCACGGCATATCCGCGTCCGGTTCCGGTAGCGTCATGAATCGGCTCTTCCGCTTCGTATGTCTCCATATCGATTCCCTTGGCTGCAAATATCGCATCCAACTCCTCAAACGTAATTACAAAGTCCACATCACTTCGTACACTCCGGCGGGATGCTTCAAGCTTCTTTGCTGCACACGGTCCTACAAATACAATTTTAGAATCCGGGTGACGCTGCTTGATGGTACGCGCCGTGGCAACCATCGGAGTCAGTGCACTGGATACCGTCTCTGCCATGTCAGGCAATGTTTTCTTCGCCAGCATGGACCATGCCGGACAGCAGGAAGTCAGCAAAAACGGCAGCTTTCCCGTTTTGACTTCATTCACATAATGTCTGGCTTCCGTGACAGCCCCGATATCCGCTCCGAGTGCCACTTCATATACTTCAGCAAATCCGATTTCCTTCAACGCCGCTTTGATTTTCCAAAGACGCACATCATCACCAAACTGACCAATTACGGCCGGTGCCAGTTCTGCAATAACGGGACCCTGTTTCATCGCCTGAATCAGCTGGAAAATCTGTGATTTGTCGGCAATTGCACCAAACGGGCAGGCTGCCATACACTGTCCGCATTTCACACATTTTTCATCATCAATCCGGGCACGTCCGCGCTCATCACTGGTTAT
>CAZGDT010000042.1:0-9727 GCA_964524245.1 uncultured Eubacterium sp.
GTTTCTGCAAAAACATACGCTTATAATCAGCCGAAAATAACGGTAAAAAAGAAGAAAACAGTGACCGGGAAGAGATATTTGGAAATCCGATTCAATAAATATGAAGGAAAGTATGCCGATATTTATATGGGAGAAAAGAAAAAATATAAAAAAATAAAATATAAGAAAAGAAAGATTATGAAGAATAAAGGACGGTATCGTTTTCTTTATTCAGATTCCGGACATGTTGTTTATATAAAGACAAGAACATATTCCGGAAAAAACAAAAAAAGTCTTTGGTCCAAAGCATGTAAAATTAAACTATAAAAGGTGAACTCATATGACACAGATAAAAAAGTACGATTTGGATACTTTCCTGACAGAAAGAATGCTAAACAGCAAAAAAACGGAGAATGATTTTTCTGAAGAAGACCGTTATCAGGCATATCGTGAATTTTTGAAATTGACGACGAAAGAAGGAAAACGAATTGCGGCAACACAAACAATAAAAAAATGGTTTGGAATTGGCGGGGTAAAGAGACCAAATCGGGAAGGATTGTTCCGAATCGGCTTTGAATTAAAGCTTTCTCAAAAAGAAATGCAGGAGCTGCTTGTTTATGTGACACGCGAACCGGATTTTCAGGTGAATGATTATCGTGAGATGATTTTTTTGTATGGTTTTTTTCATCATATGACTTATGAGGATTGCTTAAAAATGACAGATGATTTTGAACGATCCCTGTCATGTGATTTTTCAGCCAGACAGCATAATTGTACGAATGACATATGGAAAGAATTTGGGAAGAACTGTGAGTTGGATGCGGATGATTTTTTGCAGTGGATGCTGGACAGAAGTGAATATTTTAAAGGATACAGCAAGACGGTTTTAGATTATTTCAGGACAATAAAAGAAGAAATAATCGGGGAAATTAAAAAAGATGCCGGAGACTATTTGGAGACATTGCTTACGGAAACTTCATTTGTGTACTGGGAGAAAAAATGGCATATGAATCCGGCAAACAGAAAGAAAACGATTCCAAGATATCTAAATAGTAAATTCTGTTGTAAAAATGATAATCTTTCAAAAGAGATTAAAGATACCATTATCGAGTTGTTGGACATGTCAAATATCTCTGTAAACTCGAATACGGAACTTTTGGCTGAAATGTATACGGATTTGAAACGGCGGATGAAATTGGATAATAAGAGACGGGGTTTGAGTGAAATTCGAATTATGGATGATAAATATTTATCTGATTTGCTAAATGTAAGTGTCCAAAAAGAAAAACTAATGCAGTTAATCGTGACACCAAATCTTGAAAATCGTGATAAACGATTGAAGGAACAGCAGCGAAGATGTTTACTGATAACGAGACAGGATATTTTGCCGCTTATTCTGTGTTTGTCTCAAAAGCGTTATGCAAGGCGTATGGAAGCTGAAATTTATAATGCAAAAAAAGCGAAGGAAGAGTTTATTGATTTTGCAAATCATATTTTAATTGCCTGTCAGATGGCGCCGGTTTCGGAAGAAAAATATGAATTAGACCGTTTGTTATGCGGGTGTTTTCAAAGTGATGAAATGTACTCTTTAGCAGATGTTTTAGAACAGCATATGGACGTGGAGAATGGTGATGTATGAATATGAAGGATATTGGCTGAAAAAAAATACACTTCTAAATAATAAATATTTGATTCTGGACGTAATCGATGAGGGAGGTATGGGAATCGTTTATTTGGGGTATGACAGGGTGCTTCGACAGGAGGTATCCATCAAGGAATTTTTTCCAAAACGATTTGCGACGAGGATGGGCGGCGCAAGAAATATTACGATATATAAAGGCCGTTCTGCACAACTGTTTTCTCATGGACTTGAAAAATTTGTAAATGAGGCAAGGATACTGGCTCATTTTGAGTCTCTTGACTGTATTGTTACAGTGAAAGATTTTTTTTATGAAAATCAAACAGCTTATATTGTGATGGAGCGAATTAAGGGTGAAAATGTAAAACAGTTTGTGGAAAGCCGGGGACCGATGGAGCCGGAAGATGTTCTTGCGATTATGAAACCGATTCTGTGTTCTGTGGCGGAAGTTCATAAAGAAGGCTTACTACATAGAGATATTTCACCGGACAATATAATAGTAACAACAGATGGAAAAGGTGTGTTAATTGATTTTGGAGCGGCCAGATTTTCCGAAATGCAAGACAGCAAGACGATGACGGTGTTTTTTAAGCGGGGCTACTCAGCAGAAGAGCAGTATATGGAAAAATCACCAAAGGGAGCATATACGGATGTATATGGGGCGTGTGCGACAATGTATTTTATGCTTACCGGCATACGACCGGATGAGTCAGTGAAAAGATTGCTACGTGATCGGGTTGTACCGCTTTGGCAGTTTAAGGATATTCGGATGGAACGATACAGAGAACAGGCAATTATGAAGGGAATGGCAGTAGAAGCGCGGAAAAGATATTCTACGATGGATGAGCTGTGTTTTGCCTTATATTCCGACAGGAAATATGCTAAAAGGGTCCGGCATTGTGGTGCCACCTGTATTCTTGTGGCAGGAGCAATTGCTGTTATGACTCAATATACATTTTCTAAGAAAGAAACAGTTAAGGTTGAAAAAGCTGTGTCTGCTCAGGTAACACCTGCTGCCACGACTGGAAAAAAGAATGACACACAGGATTCTGAAACAACAGGGCAGGTGGTTGAAATGTGCAATGTAGTGGGAATAGAACGGAAGGAAGCCGTTAGGAGACTGCGAAACCTTAATATTAAAAAGCTGGAAATTAAGATTCGTTGGAAAACAAGTTCCCAAAAAAATAAAGGGAAGGTGATTTCGCAGAAAATTCCGGGCAAAAAAGTCCTGAATACAAATCAGAAATATACACAGCTGCTTACAGTTGGAAAGGGACCAAAGCGTAAGAGGAAGGCAGAATCAACGGCAAAACCAACTCCGAAACCAACAAAAAGACCGGATAACCGAAACGAATTTGACGGGCGTCTTCCGTGGTAGACATCCGTCAAATTCACGTTATCTTTTATCTTTCTTTTCTTGCCATTTAGTCGTGAACTGATTATAATATTCACAGAAGGGAAGGTGTATATTTATGATGAAATGTAAAAAAATGATATCTTATGTATTGGTGGTTATGTTGTGTTTTCTGACAGCAGTGCCATCTGTGTTTTCAGAAGCTAAGGCAAAGAAACCGAAGCTTTCCGGGAAGTCAGTTACGATTACGAAAGGAAAGACTAAGACGATTAAGGTTTCCCATATTGCGAAAAAGGCGACAGTCAAATGGAAAATCAATAAGAAAAAAGTTGTAAAACTGTCGAAGAAAAAAAAGAAATACTGCAAAATTAAGGGACTGAAAAAGGGAACTGCCACATTGAAATGTACGGTTAAACAGCGTAAAAAGACATACCGGCTGAAGTGCAAAATAAAGGTGGTAAATAAAAAGAAATCAGCGACTCCAAGCATTTTGAATACATATAAGAAGATTGTTCCTTATATGGGAGCCGCCGTTAATTACGGAAGTTCTGCACCACGTGAGCTTCGAACGGCAAAAACATTATCTTTTATTAAAAAACACTTTAACAGTTTTACTCTGGAAAATGAAATGAAGCCGGATAACATTCTTGGTTCTTCTGCTAAAACCATGACAGTATCTGAAGCGAAGACTAAGGGATATTATATTCCGGAGAATTATACGGAGTCGACGGTTCCCGTGCTGAATTTTAAGGAAGTGGATGCTTCCCTATCGGTAGCGGCAAAGAATGGACTTAAGATGCGTGCACATACATTAGTCTGGCACAGTCAGACGCCGGGCTGGTTCTTTACGAAGCAATACGAAGGGGGCACGGTTGTTTCCACCCAGACTATGGATGCGCGTCTTGATTTTTACGTGCACAATGTGATGGCGCATGTTATGAATCAGGAAAAAAATCTGACGGGTACAGCCGGAAGTATTGTCTATGCATGGGATGTCGTGAACGAGTATTTGCACCGTTCTTCGTTTGGGAATAAAGTTTGGGACAGTGTTTATGGCAATCAGGGTTCTTCTCCTGTCTATGTAAAGAAAGCATTTGAAATTGCTTATGAGATGCTGAAGAGTTATGGTGTGCAGGATAAAGTTACACTTTTCTATAATGATTACAATACTTACTTTGGTGTTCAGGAAACATTAAACCTTGTAAATTATATTAATAAGGGAGAACCGGCGAAAATCTGCGGTGGGATTGGAATGCAGAGCCATGTCGATGTGAAAGTGCCGACCGTACAGCAATACGGTGAGGCACTGGAAACATTTCTTGCGGCCGGATATGAAATACAGATTACAGAGCTCGATTTTACGATTAATTATGATACGGAAGGAGCTTACGCATCCTACTCATATAAAGATGAGGGCGAGACGGATGCCGACCAGGAAAAATTTGTAAAGAGTCTTATGGAAACGATTGTTAAAAAACAAAAAAACCGCGACAAATCGGTTAATCCAAAGGGGATTACGAGTATTACGCTCTGGGGACTTTGCGACAGTGATTCCTGGCGCTCTCAATGTGAACCGCTTCTTTTCGCAGAAAATATAACCGAACCGAAAGCATCTTTCTTTGCCTTTATTGAAGCCGCAAAAGTCTGGAATTAGGAGGAGAAATTGTATGAATCCGATTGGAGTTGTAATATGTAATTTTAATAAAAAAGAATTTGTATTGGAATGTGTGCAGAGTGTTTTGGAGAGTAAGCCGCATAATTATGATATTTATGTAGTGGATAATGCTTCTACGGACGGAAGTGTGGAAGCATTGAAAGAAAAATATGGCTCACAGATTACGATTCTCGCCAATAAAGAAAATTTGGGTGGTTCCGGCGGATTTAATACGGGGCTTCGCGTGCTGAGAGACAAAGGATATAAGTATTATATGTGCCTGGATGATGATGCTCTTGTGGATGAAAATGCTATTTCAAAACTGTATGAGTATATGGAAGAAAATCCTGATGTGGGGATGGCAGGATGCCGTGTTTATCACAGACAGTTGCCGGATTATATTCAGCAGTGTGGATTATACATAGATTTTGACCATTACACGGCACAGACAATCGGGGCGGATCGATTGGAGGATGGAACACTTCCGGATGTGATAGAGTGCGATACGGTGGCTACCTGTGCAGTTATGGTGCGGGGAGAGGCAGTCTCCAGGCCGGATGTCGGGATTATGCCGGAAGACAATTTTATTTATTGGGATGATATGGAATGGGGGCACAGGATACATCTGGCAGGTTATCGTGTGGTAACGCTTGCCAATTCAAAAGCATTGCATCAGATGGGAGCGAATGCCAAACGCCCGAATACTTTTATTAATTATTACATGTGGAGAAACAGAACAAATTTCTTTATGCGGTATACACCGGAAGAGAAACTGGAACAAATGAGTGTGCATGTACTGGGTTCCATTTTTGATTCAATGTATGAAAGTATGTTTCGGGAAGAACACAATGTGATGCAGACTATTTCTTATGCATTTCACGATGCTTTAAGCGGTGTGAGGGGGAAGGCGGAACGTTATAAAATCCTGCCCAACGATGCTAACGACGATAAGCTGATTTCTTTTATGAAGACGAAAAAAAGCTTTTTTATTCACCAGGGGAATCAAAAAGAGGATGCTTTTTACCTCAAAAACTTTTTGAGTAAAAATTGTCCGGAAGCAGAAGAAAAGCCCGAAGGTGAGGCTGATGCTGTTTTCCGGATGTGTCCGTATGTATTTCATGCAGAGGATTTGTCCCGTAAGGAAATCTGGATTGATGGTGACAGAAATTGTATTCTTACGGAGGAAGACGTGGAAATATGCTATAATTATCAATATAGTAAATTCATGTTCATATATATGAATCAGGGTGTATTTCTGGCTGCGGCACGTCGCATGAGAGGAGAGAATAAGCATGAATAAGAGGCTGATGCGCTTTCCGGGTGGAAAAGCAAAAGCGGTAACGTTGAGTTATGATGACTGCATGGAAGAGGACGGTGATTTAATCCGTCGGATGGAAAAGTATCAAATGAAGGGGACTTTTAACCTGATTCCCGGGTGGTTCGCAAAAGAAGGAACCGTATATCCGGAAGGAGAAACCTATCGGCTTGTGACACATGAAAAAGCGAAGAAGATGTATTCACATCCGCTTATTGAAGTGGCAAATCATGGGAATGAACATAAATACATGACGTCACTCACGACCCCGGAAATGGCCGAAGATACTATCCTTTGCCGGAAAGCCCTTGAAGAAATTTTTGGGAAAATGATTTGTGGAATGGCCTATCCCTATGGATGGTGCAATGATGAACTGATAAATGTATTGAAAATGTGTGGAATAAAATATTGCCGTACAGTGGAAAGTACGAGAGGGTTTGATTTGCCGCAGAATTGGCTGCGCTGGAATCCGACCTGTCATCATGATGATGAAATGCTGATGGAATTGACGGACGATTTTATACAAATGAAGGAAATTGAGCATCCGCGCCTGTTTTATGTATGGGGACATACCTTTGAGTTTGAAAGAAATCATAATTGGGAGAGAATGGATTCCTTTATGAAAAAGATATCAGGAAGAGAAGATATCTGGTATGCGACGAATGGAGAGATTTACGATTATGTCAAAGCATACGAGAGCCTTCTGTTTTCTGCGGATGGGAAAAGAGTTTACAATCCGACAAAGATTCCCGTATGGATTGAGATTGATGATGTCATTTATGAAATAAAGGATGAGTATGTATTCGATTAACGGCGGGAAATGTGATGGAAGGAGAAAGATATGAAGAAAAGAGTCTGTTTTTTTGGAATGATGGCAGCATTATTTTTTCTTGGAGCAGGTATTTCCGCCGTACATACAAAGGCAGCATCTCCTGTTGCAAAATGGGGGCGTTTGAAAGTATCAGGTAAAAATATTGTCAACGAAAAAGGGAAAAAAGTTGTCTTAAAAGGCGTCAGTACACATGGAATTGCGTGGTATCCGCAATATGTGAATAAGTCCTGCTTTCAAAGCTTTAAGAAGATGGGGGTGAATACCATCCGTCTTGCCATGTACAGTGACCCCGGTGCCGGATATTCAACTTCTCTTTATGCTAAAATTGATGAAGGAATTCGATATGCCACGGAACTTGGCATGTATGTAATATTGGACTGGCATATTTTAAGTGACGGCAATCCAAAGACGCACCAGAAGGAAGCATTGAAATTTTTCACAAAATACGCCAAAAAGTATGCAAATCAGAAAAATATATTATATGAAATCTGCAATGAACCTAATGGTAATGTTACATGGAAAAAAGATATCAGGCCATATGCGAATAAGGTAATTAACAGAATTCGAAAGTATGATAAAGACAGCATCGTAATCGTAGGAACGCCGACATGGTCACAGGATGTGGATGTTGTGGCAGGAAGTCCGTTGAAACAGAAAAATGTAGTATATTCACTTCATTTTTATGCAGCAACCCATACGGAATATCTTCGCGAAAAAGTTCGAAGGGTTTATGCGGCAGGGCTTCCCATGCTGGTTTCAGAATTTAGTATATGTGAGGCTTCCGGCGATGGACGGATTGACAAAAAGAGCGCCAACAAATGGATGAAAATGCTTACGAAGTACAAAATCGGTTATGTGGCATGGAATCTTTCCAATAAAAATGAAACCTCGTCGCTGATAAAAAGTTCCTGTCGGAAGACTGCCGGAATCACGAAAAAGAATCTTTCCAAATCCGGTAAATGGATTGCGAAATGGTGGAAAAAGTAAAATGGGGGAACTTTATGGATGCAAAAATATATGTGAATCAGTTTCTTCAAAAAAAGGAGAAAGAACTTCGGATTGCTTTTTTGGGCGGTTCTCTGACAAAGGGAGAGCGCGTAAAAAAAGATAAGTGTTTTGTTTCGCTTTTTGAAAAAAAAATACCGGCGGTGTTGGGAACGGCGTGGCAGACGGAAGTATTACGTTACGGAGAGTCGGGAACTATGTCGGCTAACGGTCTGTTCAAGATAAAAAATCTGATAAATGAAAAGCCGGATCTGGTTTTTGTTGATTATGCAATGAATGATACGGGAGACCGTTATCTGTGCGAAGCAACAGAAGGGATTTGTTATCAGCTTTTGGAAGCGGGGATTGGAGTTGTTATCTTGCTTTTCCGTAATGAAGACGAACATTGTACGCGAGGAGCCATGGAGCGTGTAGCGGCTCACTATCAGATACCGGCTTATGATATTGGAGAGAATATCGTGTCAAGATTTCGGGAAGGGAGTCTGACCTGGCAGGAATATGCACAGGATTATGTTCATCCGACAGAATATGGTCATGAAATAATAGCGGATTACCTGCTTTCTCTATTTGAAAAAGAGAAAGTGGAGCAGAATTGTGCCGTCATGACAGTAATGCCTGCTGACTCTGCATTTGAAGGGGCATTCCGGCAGACAGAGATACTTGATTTGACGGAGAAGCTGAAAAATGCAAAACCGGGTGATGTTGTTTTTGACCGGGAAATAAGTATGAAAATGTGTCTTATGGAATTTTGGCAGGATTGTCAGCCAAACGACGCCGGGATACTTATTTCCATTGATGGAAAGAAAACAGCATCGGCAGATGCTTATGCAAGCATGGCTTGGGGGAATCCTGTGTGCCGTTATATAGCAGGTGACGGAAGCATAGAAAAATACCGGCTGACAGTTGCTCTCGGAAGAGGCAAACCACCGGCCGGATGGGATTATTTGATGTTTCGGCTTCGTTTTCTGCTTGGGAAATAGGAATCAGAATTTCCAGGTTCCCTGTCCGATTAGTTGTTTAAGAAGATTAATATAGGTTGGGGCCGGCTGCGTCAGGAAGTGTTTTCTGCTGTAGGCGACCACAATCTTTTTTTCTGTGATTCCATAGCATCCTTTTGGCTCTTCCACCCGGTAATAGATGGGATGTTCTTTGAAATTTCCAAATCGAATTAACGTATCAGGAAGAATCCCCATACCAAGATTTGCATTGACCCAATGAAACATTGTTTCAATATTACCGCACTGAAGGTTGATTTGAGGCTTTTTTTTCATGTGATGAAAAAGATCCAATGTGATGTCGGGATCATTATTTTTAGTGTCAAGAACAATAAAAGATTCGTCCGTACAATCACCAAGTGATATTTTTCTGCTGTCATATAAGGCGGAAGAATCCGAAACGATATCGGAATCCTTTAATTGGTATTCTTTGTGGCTGTCATTGAATGAATTGCTTTTGCTGACAGCTAAATAGTAGTGTTCTGTTGCGAGATCCTCGACATAGAACAACTCGGGATCGAAATCCGTAGCTTCAATGCAGATGTCAATTTCTCCGGAAAGGAGAAGGGAAGGAAGTTCGCGGACACTGGAGGTGACAATATTCAGCTTTATTCCCGGAAATTGCCGCGTGAAAGAGGCAAAACTTTTGGGAAGCATGCAGGAGCCGCGGAAAGGTGTGGTTCCGATTGTCAGAGTTCCGGTTTTTAAGTTGTTGATGTCAGATATTCTGTTTTCCAGTTCACGTTCCGTGGAAAGTATTTTTTTTGCGGCATCGTAATAAGCCTTTCCGGCAGGGGTTAAGCGGATGGGAGAGGAGGAACGGTCAAAAAGCGGTGTTCCAAGCTGTGTTTCCATATTTTTTATAAGCTGACTGATGGAAGGCTGTGTTACAAACAGTTTTTTGGCCGCTCTGGAAAAACTGCCTTCTTCTGCTAATGTGATAATACACTGTAT